>JBBRIK010000148.1:0-8286 GCA_038221045.1 Gemmatales bacterium | reverse complement strand
GCAGACGCGGCGCAGGAACGCCTCGTCGGATGCGACGGGTGCGGGCAGCAGTTGCAACTCACGCTGGCGGGCGAAGACATGCTCGTCGATGACGTTCGCGGGTTTCAGGGCGCTCCAGACGAATTTCGGATCGGTGCGGACATACGTCAGCCGAGCGCTGGCGAACTGATCGAGGTAACGGAGAAGGACGGAGACCTCGGCAGTCTGCTTGAAGCGCACGAGTCCCATTGGGCTGATGGCGGCGGCCTCGGCGTCGTTGATGCTGAAGACGACAAAGGGAGTAACCTCGCGCACGTCGCCGTTCTTGAAGTGAGCGTGGACGGTGAGCTGCTGCTCGACCGTGTCGCCAGGGAGCCGCCGGCGTTCGGGTGTCACTTCGAGCCGGACAAGGTTCGCGGGACCAGCGTCGTGACAGCCCTCGGCCACCCAGCGCCGCAGGACATGATACGCCCGATCCTCGGGCCGCAGCAGGACGCCTCCCTGATGCGGCACGCGCCCGGTTGCCTTGAGCAGGAACAGGCTGTTCTCGGGGCGCTGACGATCGACGCGCCGTCCCATTGCATCGCGCGTCAGGGTGTGCAAGTCGAGGTCGGCGTCATGGCCGCGAAGGCTTAGACGGAACCCGTGCTTGCCCTGCGGCGAGCCGTGACATGCTCCGGCGTTGCATCCGGCGCGCGACAGGGTAGCGATTACATCGGTACGAAAATCAACCGGCGACTCCGCTGCGGACACCTCGGATGAGATGGTGTTCGCCAAGAGACAGAGGCTCCAGAAAAGCGTTCGCGACATGATGCACGTTCTCCGAGATAATCGCACCGCCCAGAGTCGAATGTTACCACGCGGCTGGTCTCACTTCTTGTCGAGAATGAGGTCCACAACCCAACAACCTCGGACATGCTCGCCCGGATCGCGGCAGTGGGCGAGGATGTCGGCGTTATCGCAGCCCGCGTCTTCCAGCGCGTCAGCGAGGATGGAGAGGTGGTCGGGATCAAGGGTGCATGCCGGTAAGGAGCGGAACTCGTAGGCGGCTTGCGCAAGCGCCATCACGGTGGTAGTCAGCCAGGTGGGTTCAAGGGTTATGGGGCGGTATGGGTTATCGAAAATGTCTCGGACGAGATCGCTCTGACGCTTCTTCGCATCGTGCGGGATGACGAACGCCGAAGAGATGTGTCGGGCCGCATTCCGAGCCGCTGCTTCCGCGTCTTGATCTCCCGTGTCCAACGCCGCCAGCGGAAACCGTCCAATCCCTCTTGGCTCAAGATCTGTCACGATATCCTCGCACAAACGCTCAAGCCTGTCGCGTGATTCCTGACTATCGGCAACCCGCTCCGCCGCGTCAACGACCAAACGGCTTGCCTCACCGGGTAGTTCGTGCCAAATGAGACGACAGCAGGCGCAGGCGAATAGGCGCAACTTCCGATCGCTGACTGCGCCAGATAGGAACTCCAACATCGGCTCAGGACTCACGCACTCGCGCCATACTGACTCAGTCATCGTTTGCCCCAGATACTCGGCTGCTACTTCTTCGGTGCCTCCGGCTTCAGCACCTCGATCTCGATCCGCCCGCCGTTGTGTTCCTCCTCGAACCCGTCCACGTCCGCTGACCCCAACAATGCGATACTCCGCCTTCCCGGCGTCGCGTTCGCCTCGGCCTTTACTTCGATCTCAACCTCCGCCTGTCCGCGCGGAATCACGACGGTCTCGGGCAATTCCAGCCCCGCTGCCGGTGCCAGTTTCACGCGGACCGGTCCGGCGAAGGTCTTCACGCGATCAACCGTTAGCCGCACTCGGGTAGCACTTCCGGGGCTTAGTTTGACCGGAACCGTCGCGGTGGGGAGTGTGAACGCGGTGCGGATCTCCAGTTCAAAGGTGCGAATGAGAGTGATCGTGCGCCCTTCGTGAAGGGCGCTCGCCAATACCTCGATGCGCGTTTTACCGAGATTCGACAGGATGCGCGAATGGATGCTGCCGGCCACCTTCAAGCTCTTTCCCGTCGCCTCGAGGAACTCGGCGTAGACGCGCGTCCGCCCCTCGTTCTTGTCCGCAAGTTGGCCGCCACGGGCCGTGAAGGTGATCGGCGCGTCGAAGCCCGCTTTGCGCGTGGTTACGAGCGGGATGTCGGCGTGCTGATAGCGAGCGAGTGTCACGCTCGCCTCGGCCAACTCGACAGTGAACGGAGCGGGCGGCGTCACCTGCACGGCGAGGCGGTCGTGGACCGATGGAGGCAAGCGGCGCTGATCTTCACGCAGGGAATACGGAATCAGGTCCGGGTTCAGCAGTTGGCGATCCACCAGCGGTCGGGTGCGTATCAGCGTCTTCGGGGCCGATGGGTTGTCAGCCGGCTGAGCCGCCATCTGCACGGAGTGCAACCCCAGTGGCGTCGATGAGCCTGCCGAGAGCTTGCACACCATCGCGTTGACGCCGGCAGGAACTTCGTTCGGCGTCAGAGTAATGCCGGGCGGACTCCCGGTCAGCGTCAGGGCGATGGGGCCGTTGTAGCCGCCGCGCGTCGCCGTCAGCGGCACGATCTGATATCTGTCGCGCGGCACCGTCAAACCCTCGACCTCGGCGACGACTTCCACGCGCGGCGGGCCGCTGCGAACCTCCAGACGGTAGGCATAGGCGGGACCGCCATCGCGAGCCAGGTCGCGCACGGCCAGGCAGTAGACGCCCGCCGCTGGCGCGGTGAAGTCCAGTTGCACGACGTCATCAGGGCTTTCCGCCGCCCTGCTCAGCGTCCGTCCCATGAGGTCGGTCAACGTCACGTCGAGATCGACGGGCGAGTTGTGCCAGCGCGCATGGCCGCTGACCTGGATCGCCTGTCCCTTGGTCAACTCCAGACGAAAGAACTGGCGCTGGCCCGGCTCCGCTAGCACTCCGCACAGTTGCCCCGGCACTCTCGCAAGCGTACCCTTCTCCGGAGTCAGGGCATCCACGGCGGCCACCGTCACGGCTGCATCGCTGCCATGTACCGGCAGCCAGGCCGAGCCTTCATCGCCAGCACGCCGCAGCGCCACGGAGGTCAGTCCCGCGAACGGGCTGTTCGGGACCTCGACCGCCAGCGTCTCGTTCAACTCGGGCAGGAACAACTCCGTGCGTTTGCCCGGCAGCACGACGGCCGGCACTGCGACTCGCGCGGCGGGGAAGCGGCCCATACGCAGGACGTAGAAACCGTGTTCATGGCCCTGATGCCGCAGGTCGCGCACCTCGGCCGTGTACGTTCCCGCGTCGGCGAACCGATGCTCGAAGCGGCAGTCGAAATAGAGACCGGGATCGTTGTCGCGTTCGGCGACGACCCGGCCACGAGCGTCGCGGACGATAAGGATGGGATCGACCTCCTTGCCGAAGCGATTGCCGACGACCTCAAAACTGACACGCTGGCTCGCCTTGACCGCGAAGGCGAAACGGTCCGCCTCGGCCTCGCGGAACCGTCCCCAGAGTGCGCAGGGCAGATCGACTCGCGCCGGCCCCTGGGTCGAATCCGGAGCACGGCGAACCGGGAGATCGTCGATGAGGCACAGATGCAGGTTGCTCAGGCCATCGCCCGTCGCCAGGCGCAGGCCGAACAGTCCGACCGGAGCGTCGCCGGCCACCCGAACGTCAAAGACGGCAACTCCCGGCTTGCTGTCGCCGACAACCGTCGCCTTGACCTTGCCGTCCGGCAGCGAGGTCCACAGGTCCGCAGCCGCGGTGAGACGCGATCCGACGAGGGTCAGCCGCGTCGTCTTGCCACGTTCCAGGGCCGGCGGCTCCAGATGTTCGACGAATGCCTGCCCGCTGCAAACGGCAGCGCTCCCAAGAAGAACGAGGAGCGTGAACCAGGAACCGGACAGGTAGCGGAACATGCGAATCTCGCGGTTGCGGAAGGACTCAGGGGAGGGAAGGGCGGAATACAGGCTTGCGGATGGCTGGGTGGGCAAGTATCCTTGGCAGAGTACATGCTACCCCGCCGCCATCAGGATTGCACCCGCATCCTGTCGAAAAATAAGGACGCCGACCATGCTGGACCTCTGGACTCCCGCTCGACCCTTCGGGAAGCTGGACCGCCGGGAGTTGCTGCGCGTCGGCGGGCTGTCGCTCGCGGGTCTGAGCCTGCCGTACCTTCTCGGCCAGACCGCCCACGCCGCATCGAAGGCGAACAAGTCCGCCGGGCAAGGCTTCGGCAAGGCGAAGAGTTGCATCCTCCTCTATCTCTCCGGCGGCCCTGCCCAGCTCGACACGTTTGACCCGAAGCCGGACGCCCCGGAAGACATTCGCGGCGAGTTCAAGCCCATTGCCACCAGCACGACCGGCGTGCGCTTCTCGGAGTTGTTGCCGCGTTCGGCAAAGTGGATGCACCGGATCGGCCTGGTTCGTACGATGTGCCACGATCACAACGATCATGGCCGAGGCTCTTACTGGATGTTCACCGGCTCGCCCTATCTCGGTTCAGTCAGCGACGTCAACTCGATGAGCCGGGCCGACCTGCCGCACATGGGATCGTGCGTGGCCAAACTCGCACCGGGCAAGGGGCCGATGTTGCCGTTCGTGCTGGTGCCGCATCGCATGGACGTGGCCGGCGGACGACGGTCCGGACAGTTCGCCGGCTCGCTCGGAGGCAAGTACGATCCGCTGCTGACCGGAGGCGACCCCAACGAGGACAAGTTCAAACTCGAACATTTGCCGCTCGCGCCCAGCGACTCGGCGGAGTCGCTGAAGAGGCGTCTGGGGCTGCTCGATCAGCTCAACAAACAGACGCGCGAGTTGAACGACCTTGCGATCAGCCAGTCGATCCGCGACAGTCAGGCTCGGGCGCTGGAAGTGATATCCTCCGAGGCGGTCCGCAAGGCTGTGGACCTGGCAGGCGAGAAGCCCGAGGAGCGGGCGCGCTATGGCCGCAATCTCTTCGGCCAGTCGGTCCTGCTGGGCAAGCGGCTGCTGGAGGCAGGGGCTAGACTTGTGCAGTGCAACTGGCAGCGATCACAGGGCAAGAATGGCTTCGCTTGGGACACGCACTGGAACAACTTCAGCGCCCACAAGGAGGACCTGGTTCCTCCTTTCGACCTGGCTTTCGATGCCCTGTTGACCGACCTGGAGAAGACGGGCCGGCTCGACGAGACGCTGGTGGTGGTCGCAGCGGAGTTCGGCCGGTCGCCGAAGGTGACGCGGAGCAACGCCGGCCGCGAACACTGGCCCGAGTGCTACTCGGTACTGTTCGCCGGGGGCGGCATCCGGGGCGGTCAGGTGCATGGCCGATCGGACAAGAACGCCGGCTATCCCGCTTCCGACCCGACCACGCCCGCTGACTTCGTCGCCACCGTGTATCACTGTCTCGGCCTCGATCCGCAGACCGAGACGCACGATCAAACGGGACGGCCCCTCATCCTGTCGCACGGCAAGCCGATCGCCCCGCTGCTGGGATAGTCGATGCCGGCGCGCTTCTCACGCCGGCCAATCGACGAGGTCCAGAGGATGGACCTTCAACGGGGAGACCTTCCCTTGCGCTTTTGCTTGTGGCCGTGCTCCTCCGTATCCGCACTGTCGGCGGGCTGACTGTCCTGCTCGTTGTTCTTGTCTCCCACCTCAGGCTTATTCCCGGAATCGGCTTCTTCCTTCGTCCCCGGTGTGGCCTGGGAACTGTCCACGGCCGGGGTGGCCCAATCGTTAAAGCCGCGGTCTGAGCAATGCTGTCCGGCAGAGGTCTGTTGTGATGACTCCTCTCCCCCACAACGGGGGAGAGGGGTTGGAGTGAGGAGTTCAAGAGTTATGCGGTCAGATGCGGCTGATGGCCCGTGATTTCAAGGAATATCGAGGCCGATAGGAATTCGTCCTTCGCGGCGCAGCGTTCAGCCATTAACATGGATCTTGTTTCGTTGCATTGCGCGTGCGCCACACACACCCTGCCGCGAATTTCCGTCCGAGGTGCGCGCTCGCCTCTCCCGGTCAGCACCTTTTTACGCTCCAGGGTCTGGACAGGAGCGTTCGCGCAGGTTACGCTCCTTTCTAACCTCCGCTCTTCCTCGCGCACATCTCCCGCCCTCAGAAAAGCGGGCTGGGATGACTTGATCGTCATCGACGAATGCCATCGCGGCAGCGCCGCCGAGGATTCTGCCTGGTGCGAGGTCCTCGAACACTTCTCTGCCGCGATCCAGATCGGTCTGACCGCGCGAGTACCGGGACCGTGCCCGCTGGCGCGACGGCACCGGGCAGCGTGCGGTGACACAGGTCTGTCGGCCCTGTCCCTGTCCGCACTTACCGCCATGCACCGCCCCGGTGAACGCCATGACCGGTAACGAGGGGGGAGTCTAAAGCCGCCAGCAGCGGGTAGGCGCGGCACAGGCAGCGGCGTAAGATCGCGGGAGAGGTAATTCGTCCCCGAGGAATGGGCAATGGCTGAAGCTGTTCACTTCTACTGGGCTGGGCGGGAAACCGAAATTCCCCTGACGGCGGTTCCAGAGCAGGACCGCAATCCGCTCGTGATCCGGCGCAGCGTGGTGCAGGCCTGCGCCCCTGCGGTCCTCAAGCAACTTGAAGAGGGCGGCTTCGTCGAGGCGGCATGGGAGTCGAGCGGTCAGATCTCCCTGATCCTCTGCCATCCGAACCAAGCATGGGGGGCTGTAGATGGTCCACTCCTGAACACGGCGGCCCTTCCCCGAGTGGTTCTTACTGTTGGGAACTGGAACGAGGTTCCCGAAGCTGACGGGCTTCTCCTGACAGCGTTCGGGTCCAAGGCCGCCACCGCCGAGGAATGCGCCGTGGCGAGGCGCGATCTCGCGGACTGGCTTACACGACACGATCAGGGTGACATGGCGGCAGTGGTGCGGCGCCTGTCCTCGTTTCCGTTCGGCGTCAAGTCGGACGCGCTGGAGCTCATCAACAGTTGGCGAAACGTCCTGATCAGGGGGCAAACAGGACAGATCGACAGCTTCCTCACCGAGGTGGGCCGCCGATTCGAGAACCTGAACTGGTCGCGTGAGCCGAAGCGTGAAGCCCAACGGAACGGCAAGGAACACTCGCCCCAGCATCTCTACTGCTGGGTCCGTTCCCCCGACAGCCGGCCCCGCATCGCGCTCTGCGTCAACCGCATCGCCGAACGGGTCGTACGCGGTGAGACTTACCTTGTCCTCGACGAGCGAGGCGGCCTGACAGAACTGGCCCGTACAAGAAAAGGTGTCAGACACCGTTTCCGTACCGTTGTGCGTAAGTCCATTGGTCCGTTCGCTTTATGAAAACGGTGTCTGACACCTTTTCTTTTTTTCCTGACACCTTTTCTTTTTTTCCCTCCCGCACATCTCCTTGAGCATGCGCGCCGCCAATCCGCTTTCGTGAGCGGCCCCGTTTCTCGGCGGGGCCTGACCCCTTATCCGCGCCCCCCTTATCCGCGCCCGGAGTGTAGCACGGTTACGCGTTGCGAATGTGGATGGGGATTTTCGATAGCTGCAATCGAATTATCATCTGCTCGACGCGAACTCTGGCTGCCAGGAACTCCTGACGGACATTATCTGGAAGACCGGGATAGGCTAGCGACTTGGTGATCACACCCCTCGTCGCAATCAGATCTTTCATAGCGCGGGCATCGACAACAAAGGTGCGGAACAACTCCTGGATCTTCTGCCAGAGAATCCCGAAAAAGACCGTGGAAACGGGGGAGAACCAGATCAGAACCGTCTTGATGATCCCCTCGGGCAAACCGCTAGCAATGATGGCAACGAGTGTTCCCCCTCCGAGACCCGCAGTCCCTGGGCCAACTTTCTCAAGTCCACCCCCCGGCTGAGGGCCGGGGAGTACTGGAGCTTCAGGCGACTCGGGAGGAGCGGCTACAGGACCAACGGGAGGAGGTATTGCTGGCTGCTCGGCCTGCTCAGGCTCGGGTGATTCGGGGGCGCTCGACATGCGATTCTCCCTCCAGCGTAAGGCCCTGGGTATCAATCGTCTTTCCGGCTAGCCGCCCAAGGATGTCTTGGAGATCGGGACGATGGGAGATATTGACAGACAATTCTTTGGTGGCAGAACCGCGACGGGCAACGATGTGGACCGTTTGAACTGGTGTGGGCCTGTCCGAGGAAACGCTACTGGCAAGACCGATATATAAGCTGTCAGGAGACGGTGACAGGAGTCCCATAAGTTCAGGGAGTTGCGCCGCGAGAATCTTGATGAGAAGTGCATTCATCTCATTCACATGCGTATAAGTATCTCTCCTAATCTTAAAAATGAACATGATTAAAGACGCGGCGATAAGGGTGCCGGCAAAGGCGCTCATAAACGGCAGTAGATAGTCCATGAGTGCTCCCAATTGAGTAAGCGAGA
>JBBRIK010000147.1:0-8346 GCA_038221045.1 Gemmatales bacterium | reverse complement strand
CCGCCCTGTTCGCCTGGCTCGATCGCGAGTTGTGGCTCGTCACCTCCCAGTCCGGCACTCATCGCGGCGGCCTCATCGCAACCTTCGTCAATCAGGCTTCGCTCAGCCACGATCTGCCGCGCGTCGTCGTCGGCCTGGCCCAGCAGCATTACACCTGGGAACTGATCGAGCAGAGTGGTGCGTTCGGCCTGCACCTCCTCGGACAGCAGAACGTCAACTGGGTGCAGCACTTCGGCCTGAAGACCGGCCGCGACGTGGACAAGTTCGCTGGGTTTCCCGTGCATACGGCCGTCACTGGCAGCCCGCTGCTGAATGAGACCGTCGGCTGGCTCGACTGTCAGGTCGAAGCCCGCCTGCCGGTCGGCGACCGGACACTTTACCTCGCCCAGGTCGTTCAGAGCCAGGTGACGAACTACGGCCCGCCGCTGACCGCCCGGCAGATGCAGCAGGTGTTGCCGCCCGAGGTACTCGCCGATCTGAAACGGCTGATGCACCGCGACAGCCAGATCGACGCCGAGGCCATCCAGACCTGGCGCGAGCAGAACGGCATTCCCTCTCTCGGCCAGCAGCAGTCATGAACGCGGATCTGCCCGCCCTGCTCGGCGGTCCCGCTGTCCGCCCGCACGGCCCTCCCGATTGGTCTCCCCATGACGAGACGATCCGCGATGCACTCGAATCGGCGTGGCGCGATGGCTCGTGGGGCAAATACCACGGCGGCCGTGTGGCCGCGCTGGAAGAACGGCTGGCGGCCTATCAGGGCGTGCCTCACGTTCTGGCGTGCGGCAGCGGCACCTTCGCCGTCGAGTTGGCCCTTCGCGCTCTGAAGATCGGTCCCGGCGACGAAGTGCTGCTGGCCGCCTACGACTATCCGGGCAACTTCCTGACCATTCACGCTCTGGGTGCCTTTCCCGTCCTCCTCGACGTGCAGCCGTCGAACTGGAACCTCGACGCCGATCGGCTCGAACAGGCGATCACTCCGGCGACGAAGGCCATCATCGTCTCGCATCTGCACGGCGGCCTTGTGCCGATGAAGCGCGTGCGTGAGATTGCCGATCAGCGTGGCCTCAAGGTCGTGGAGGATGCGTGTCAGTGTCCGGGAGCGAGGGTGCAGGGGAAGCGAGCGGGAAGCTGGGGCGATGCCGGCGTGCTGAGCTTCGGCGGCTCGAAACTGCTAACGGCGGGCCGTGGCGGGGCGATGCTGACTCCTCATGTGGACGTCTTCCAGCGCGCGAAAGTGGCCCTCCATCGTGGCAACGTCGTCTGTCCGCTCTCGGAGCTTCAGGCGGCCGTGCTGCCGGCACAACTCGACTGCCTCGACGAGTGGAACGCCCGGCGTCTGGCTCAGGTTGAGCGGCTCGATCGTGGTCTGGTGAACCTGGATGGCCTGAAGCGGTTCAGCGGCGAGATCGAGGATAGCTCCCCGGCGTTCTACAAGGTCGCCTTTCAGTATGACGCGGCGGCGTTCGGCCTGAGCCGAGAGCTATTCGTCAAGGCGATGCGCGCGGAGGGCATGGCCTTCGACGAGGGCTTTCGCGCCGCCCACGTCGGCCGCTCGCCATCGCGTTTTCGGGCGGCGGGTTCGCTCGTGGAGGCGGAGAAGGCGCATCACGGCACGGTCCACCTGCATCATCCGATCCTGATGGGGACGGCGGAGGAGATCGAGGAAGTGGTGCTTGCGGTCCGCAAGGTGTGGACGCATCGCGAGGCATTGCGATAGGGATGGCCCTGAGACGCGAAAGGCCCGTGGGGGGCGACAGCAACTTGACGCCCTTGTAAGGCACAGGTAGCTTGAATGCGCTTGCAAGCCCCACGGACCTCGGCCCACTCTCTTCTGGATCACGCATGAACGAATCGATCGAACAACGCGCGGAACAGTTCCGCGTTGCCTTTCGCCTCCTTGAAAAAGAGATCGGCAAGGTCATCGTCGGCCACTCCGGCGTCGTGCAGGGCGTCCTGACATGCCTGTTCGTCGGCGGCCATGCTCTGCTCGAAGGGGTGCCGGGACTCGGCAAGACACTGCTGGTCCGCACCCTGAGCCAGGCGCTTGACCTGAGCTTTAGCCGTATTCAGTTCACGCCCGATCTGATGCCGTCCGACATCCTTGGCACCAACATCATCAGCGAGACCGAAGGAGGCCGGCGCGACTTTCGCTTTCAGTCCGGCCCCATCTTCGCCCAGATCGTGCTGGCAGACGAGATCAACCGCGCCACGCCCAAGACACAATCCGCTCTCCTCGAAGCGATGCAGGAGAAGCAGGTCACCATCGCCGGCACTGTACACAAACTGCGCGAGCCGTTCCTCGTCATGGCCACGCAGAACCCACTGGAGCAAGAAGGAACCTATCCGCTGCCCGAAGCCCAGCTCGATCGCTTCTTCTTCAAGTTGATCGTCGGCTACTCCGGCCGGCAGGAACTCGCCGCCATCCTCGATCGCACAACGCGCGGCGAAGACCCGAAAGCCGAGAAGGTGATGGACGCCGACACCATCCGCACGCATCAGAAGCTGGTGCGCGAGGTGCTGGTGGGGCCGCCGGTGCAGGACTACGCCATCCGCCTGACGCTGGCGAGCCATCCGCAAGGAGAGTACGCCGCCGCCGCGACGAACAAGCACATCCGCTGCGGAGGCAGTCCGCGCGGGGCTCAGGCCCTCCTGTTGGCGTCGAAGGTGCGAGCGCTCTTGGAGGGACGCTACAACGTCTCGTTCGACGACGTGAAACATGTCTACATTCCGGCGCTGCGGCATCGCATCCTGCTCAACTTCGAGGCCCAGGCGGAGAACGTCTCGCCGGACACGGTCCTGCAAGAGGTGCTGAAAGAAGTGAAGCAGCGCGGCGACGAGTAGAGTTCTTGCCGCTTGCGGCGTAGCGCGGAGGAAGACCGCTAAGCCGCAAGCGGCAAGAAGGAGTCCCCCATGCCTGACGCTCCCCTGCCGCTGCTCGATTCGCAGATGCTCGCCCGGCTCGAACAACTCGAACTGGTGACGCGGAAGCTGTTCATCGGCCGCATGAAGGGCGAACGGCGCAGTCCGCGCAAGGGACAGTCCTCGGAGTTCGCCGACTTCAAACCCTATACCATCGGTGACGACCTGCGCTATCTCGACTGGAACCTCTTCGCGCGCCTCGACAAGCTCTTCCTGCGTCTGTTCCTCGAAGAAGAAGACCTGCACGTCTCACTGCTGATCGACGCCAGCCTGTCGATGGATTTCGGC
The DNA here is from genome assembly GCA_038221045.1 of Gemmatales bacterium. Taxonomy (GTDB): domain Bacteria; phylum Planctomycetota; class Planctomycetia; order Gemmatales; family Gemmataceae; genus JBBRIK01. The sequence continues at coordinate 5,139 of JBBRIK010000147.1, read as the reverse complement.
ACGCCGACGAAGTTGCACTTCGCCCGCCAGGTAGCCGCCGCCCTCGGCTTCGTCGGTCTTGTCGGCCAGGATCGCGTCGTCGTCGAGGCGTTCGGCGAAGGGACGGCAAAGACGTCGCCTCCACTGCGCGGGCGGCGCAGCCTGTGGCGGCTCATCGATTTCCTCAACGGCATCGCCCCGATGGGTCGAGGCGACCTCAGCCGTTCGCTGCGTTCGTATGCTATGCGTTCGAGCGGCAAGGGCGTCGTCATTCTGCTGAGCGATCTCATGGATAAGGCCGGCTACGAGGAGGGTTTGCGTTACCTCGTCGCTCGCCGCATGGACGTCTACGTCTTGCAGGTGCTGTCGCCGGAAGAACTGGACCCGGACCTGACCGGCGACGTGAAATTGATCGACGTCGAGGATCAGGACGAAGCGGAACTGACCGTCGGCCCCGGCCTCGTGGAGCGCTACAAGCGTGCCCTGGCGGCGTATCAGGGTCAGGTGCAGGAGTTTTGCAATCGTCGCGGCATCGGCTACCTCTTCAGCAGCACGACGACGCCTTTCGACAAACTGGTGCTGACCTACTTCCGCCAGCGTGGGCTGCTGCGCTGAGACGACCCCTCGGACGGGAGAAACTCATGATGGTGCGGGCCTCGATCGTTCTGACAGCTGCTGGAGCGGTCCTGTTCGGCTCGCTCCGGATCTGGTCGGATTGAAGATCGTCTGACCGGAGGTGAAGGACGGCGTTCTATTGTGCTGGCTTGGCGAGCCGGGAGCGTGAACACTCCCGGCTCGCCTGGGAAATAACGATTTCGCACGCTGACAGAAGCGAGGTCAAGCGAGCGTCAATTCGGCTTCCATTGCAGTCCCAGGGCGGTCATCTTCTCGCGCCGGGCGAGCAGTTCCCAGGGCGTGCCGGCGTTATCCGTGACCAGCTTGTCCAGCAGTTTCTCCGCTTCCTTGATCAACTTGCGGCCTGTGCCGTCGCCTTGCAGTTTCTTGCTCGACGCCAGCCGCCAGCCACTGTGGATGGTGGCGTCGCGCGGGGGGAGTTCCTTGCGCATGGCTCCCAGCATGGAACCATATTCGTACATGTAGGCGAGTTGCGATTGCAAGCGAGCGAGCATGAAGTCGTAGTTGGCCTGCCAGCGCTTCGGAGCGTCCTTTTTCATCTCGCCGGCCTTTTCCATGTTTTTCAGCTCGTCCTCGAGAATGCGGATAATGCGGCCGGCGAATCGGCCATCCTCGAACACCTGAGCCTTGAACGCATTCTCGGCGTTGCCCGCGCCGGGAGCGCGATACGATTCTTTCAAGGTCGAGAGGTCGCCCTTGAGATCGCCGGACTCCTTGATTTTGCGGACGGCGGCGGCCAGTTCGGGCGGCGGTTCGGTGGGAGAAATCGCCCACAGCGTCGCCTGGGCTTGCTCGATCGCGTCGCGCAGGGCATTCGGAGTGTTGTCCGTCGTGAACTTACCGAGCGTCTCGGCGTTGAACGGTGGCATGGCCTCGTAGCGCAACAACCCCTCGTTCTGCTGCTTCTTGATCGGCGGCACATTCACTTCTTTCAGGATGCCGCGAACAAGCGATTCATCGGCGTAATTCTTCTTCGGGGCCGCCACGATGACTGGATCAATAGCCAGTTTGTCGTCCGCGTCGTAAGGCAGTTGCGCCCCCAGGGAGCCGCTCAGCCGCGACGTCTGTGCCAGCTTGAGCGGGTCGAGGTTCTTCTTCATCAGGGCGTTGACCATATCGACGAACTGATCGACCGGGATGGGATCGTCCGGCTTCTGGATGACGCCGTCGAGGCCCTTGTCGGCGACCTGATAAAGGGCGTCGAGGAAGACGCTGTTGTTGATGCGCGAGTCCTCGAACTCATACGACTTCTGTCCCTCGGTACACGAGGTCCAGACCTGGATACCGGGGGGTGGGTTCTTCAGCGCCAGATCGAACTTCGGCGTCATCGCTCCGAAGGAGGCTCGTTCTTCGCCGCGCGCCATGTTATTGCGGCAAACGTCGAGGATCAGCACCTTTTGTTGCGCCTTGCAATCCTGGAGTTGCTTGTAGAGTCCCTTCAGCGGGATCATGTTGGCGGTGATGGTCAAATCGCCTTCGATGGGGGCCAGATAGATTTCGCCGTCGATCTCGGCGGCGTGGCCGGCGAACAGGAGAACGATGCGATCCTGAGCGCGGGCGGTCTGGAGGAACTCGGTGACGGTCCCCTCGACAGTGGCCTTGATGGGCGAGAACGACTGAAAGCGAGGCGGACGGGCGGCGTCGCTGAGGAACGCGACCTGATTGGGCGAAATGCGGAACCCTCGGGTCTGGCTCAGCCGGCCGATGAAGTTCTGGATGTTGCGGCCCGACGGGGCCGAGTCGCCGACCGTCAGCGGATTGGCGAAGAGATAGTTGTGGACGCTGATGACGAGAGCGCGGCGCGGGAAAGCGACCGACGCCGGAACCGGAGGCTTCTTCGGCGGATCGTCCGGCTTCTTGTCCGTTACCTTGGGCTTGTCCTTGTCGGTGATCTTGGGCTTGTCCTTGTCCGTTGGCTTCGGGGACTGATCCTTCGACTTGTCCTTGTCGGTGGGTTTCGGCGGCGTGGGACTCTTGTCCTTGGTCCCTGTCGATTTATCCTTGTCGTCCACAGGAGGCGGAAGGGGCTTCGTGTTGTCGGCCTGCTGTTCGCCCGGTGCCTTCTTGTCCTTCTCGAACATCGGCGCGAGTTGCGGCCAGAAGTGAACGGCGGCGGCGCCGGCGCCGCCCAGCAGGACCAGGCCGACGATCAGAGGCGTCCAGAAGCCTCGACGAGGCCGGCGAGGCGCTGGCCCGCTGGGCAGTGCGCCGTCGATGCCGTCGAAATGATTGGGAGCAACGGGGACGGCAATGGCCATCGGGGCAATTGGCACACCGGCGGCGTTCACCGGAATGGCGACAGGGGCGGCCTGCCGGGCGGCGACGGGAATGGCCATCGGGGCGGCAGGAGGAGTCGGACGCGCCTGCGGCACGGCGACGGCAGCAGGCGGGAGGGGCTTCTTCGCGCCGGAAGACGCAGGGGGCTTGACCGCTGCTCGCGGCGGAGCCGCTGGTTTCGCGGCAACAGGCGGACGGGCCGGCGCGGGCGGTGCCTTCGCCTGAATGATCGTCCGGCAATTCTTGCAGCGGAACGGCTGATTCAGCCAGTCGGCCGGGATGCGCAACACCTGCTTGCATCCGGGACACGTTGCCTGGACAACCGTACTCATCTGAATACCTCCGATGCCTGGAGCATGCGGGACCGACTCCCAATCCTTCGACGATTCTCGATCTTAACTGGTTCCCGGAAGTAGGGAAAGTAGGTAGTTGTGATTGCCGCTTGCGGCTTTGCATGCCTGGGGGAGTGCAAAGCCGCAAGCGGCAACCACAACTCTTCTACCCATGCGCCCGAAGCCGTTCCTGGCGATAGCGCTCGTGAATGCTCAACTCGAAGGGCGCGTTTCCCGCCCTTCCGATGCCGCGATGATGACTCCCGCAGCGATAGCAGACGACAGCGTCGTGGACCAGCAGATAGAGTCCGCCATCGATGGCCGCCGATCCCAGCAGCACCCCCCAGGCCCACCACTGCAAGCGCAGGGCGTTCAAGACGATAAATAACACACACGCGCCCACCAGAATCGTCATCCCGATCCAGTGCGGAAAGCTCTTCATCTTGTAAAGCTCATGGTTGCCGCACGCGGCACAACTGTGGACCGTCACTCCCTCGGCCGATGACGTGATAGATGGCTCCGCCAGGGTCAACAGATGATCGCAGCCAGGACAGTGCCAGGCAGCGCCGGAGACCGCACTTCCGGGCTGCTCGCAATTTGGACAGAGGAAACGGATATTCACAGAAAGTATCCCGTCACGTTGAACAGCAGTTGAGCCATCAGTTCGCCAATGCAGACGAACACGACCACGATGTAAAGGATGCCGGTCGAGGATTGCGTGTTGCGCAGCAGGGTGGTCCTCCAGGCAAGGAAGCCCAGCACTGCCGGCACGATCAAACCCAGCCCCCAGCGCATGGGCAGCCACATCAGCGTCACGTCTGTCAGCCTAAGGCGCGCAAGCGCGGCGGACCACAACCCGAGCGAAAGAGCCGCCACGATGGACCGCGCCAGCAGGCAAACGTAGAGGCCGATCAGCAGACGTTTGAGCGGCTGAAGCGTCATCGAGGGATTGATGAGGTAGGAATGGCCGAGGAGCATTGCGGTGAGTGCGAACCCCACCAGCGCCGACGAGGTCAGGTCATCGGCGAACCCCCACGCACCGGACTGCTTCTCGCCCAGGCTCGACGGGGGCCGCCAGGAAGAGGAGGTCACGAAACAGAGTTCGATCGCCAGGGGGATCATCGTCATCAGGAGCAGCAGCCGGCCGCCGGGCGCGCCCTCCACCGACCAGACGAACACCCCCAGAAGCGCCAGCCCCAGAGTGAAGAGGATCGGCAGCGGCACCGCGAAATTGTCGCTCAGGATCGACGCCAGAGCGAGACTGCACAGGCCGAGGACCGTCAGCAAATGCGTGCGATACAAGCGCGGATGGATCGTCGCGGGTGAGAGGAGGAACAGCGCGGTGAGCAGGCCCAGAGATAGTCGCAGACAGAACAGCGGCAGCATGGCGTTACCTGTCGCTGCCGTGGATCAGGGACAGGAACTCGATCCGCGTCGAGGCGTTGTCGCGGAAGACGCCGCGCATGGCGCTGGTCGTGGTGATCGAGCCGGGCTTGCGAACGCCGCGGATCGTCATGCAGGTATGCGTGGCTTCCAGCACGACGCCGACGCCGCGGGCATCGAGTTGCTCCATGAGCAGGTCGGCCAGCTCCTCGGTGATGCGTTCCTGGACCTGGGGCCGGCGCGACAGCACTTCGACGGCGCGAGCGAGCTTGCTCAGGCCGACAAGCCGGCCATTGGGAAGGTAGGCGATATGGGCCTTGCCCATGAAAGGAAGCAAGTGGTGCTCGCAGATGGAGGCATACTCGATGTCCTTGACCAGGACCATTTCGTCGTACTTTTCGGCGAAAGTACGCGAGAGGATCTCGCGGGGATCTTGATGAAGGCCGCTGAACAGCTCGGCATACATGCGGGCCACACGAGCCGGAGTGTCGGTCAATCCTTCGCGATCCGGGTTCTCGCCGACCGCCAGCAG
>JBBRIK010000146.1:0-8438 GCA_038221045.1 Gemmatales bacterium | reverse complement strand
AATTCGACTGGTTCGCGTCCTCCCCTTAAATGCGAGGCGTGGTTGCGCTCCGGCTTCGCTGCAAGACGTAGAAGCCCGCCGCCAGTCCCAGCAAGAGTCCGACACCCAGCAACACCCCTAGCAGCGGCGGCCCTGTTGTATCTCTCAGGAGCAAATCCGGCTCAGCAATTGTCTCAGGAGCCAGAAGTACAGCGCCTGCATTCAGCGAGGCCAGAGGCGCGGGCGGCGCGAACAGACACGCTCCCAGCATCGAGGCAGCGTCTCGCCCCATTCCGGCGGCCAACTCCTTCGCGGAGATCGCCGCCTCCGCGCGATGTCCCGTTTCGTCCGTCACCTCGACGACGAGTTCTTCCGCCTTCGCGATGGGGAAGACGAACAACCCTCTCGCGTCCAGCACGCCCTCGCGCAGCACCTTGTTGTCCGTTCGATAGATCACCACAGCCGCCTCGAACGGTACGTCGCCGGTCTCGAATCGGCTCTCGATGCGCACCTTGCCGCCGGTCAGATACTGATACTCCACCAGGAGCTTGTGCGCCTGCGCGGTCGCCGGGAGGAGTATCAGCAGCAGAGCGGTACTCAGAAAATGTTTCCCGAGCGAGCCGCCCTTGAAATGGACTTTCAGGGCGCGGTGGAGCATGGAACTTCTCCTGCGAGAGCCACGGTCGAGGGCAATCCGAGGAGTTGCGGCTTGACGCGAGACAGATAACCGACCGTGAATCCGAGAACGATTCCCTCAATGGCCGCAATCGGCATATGCACCAGGAAGAGAGCGATGGCCAGCTTCTCCCAGCGTCCCGAACCGCCTCCCACGAGGACGAGTGCCTGAAGCGTCAGTGTCATCAGAACGGCGAACTGCCCGAGGAACAAGCCGAGGGCGAACTCTGGGGCCAGCGGTCGTCGCCGGCTGATCCAGGCGATGACGACTGCTCCCAGTCCGGCCAGGCCGAGCGTCAGGGGATGGACCAGGCGCAGGAGCGCAGACATCGGCTCGCTAATCAGCAGCAGGAGGCTGGCGGTCAAACTGAGCAACCCGAGCAGGACGCTACAGGCGACGAGGACGGCGGAGAAACGATGACGATAAAGACGATGAAAGAGCCACCCTGCCGCCAGGGCCGGCAGCGTCATCACGCAACTACTGACCCCGAGTGTGAGAAGTCCTCCGTGGCCCATCAGTCCCGCCTGGAGCAGCAGTCCACAAGGTATGGCCAGGGCGGCTCGGCGTCCGAGGAGTATGCCGATGAGACCATTGAGAAGTAGATGCGCGCTGGATGGCCCGATGCGGACGTGAATGAGTGTGGTCACGAAGAATGCCGCCGCCAGCAGGGCCGTCGCCGGGACGTCTTCCTCGCGCAGCCTCCAGGCGCCGAGGAGCATGAGCAGTCCCGACAGCGCGAAGCCGGCGAGTTGCCAGGCCGGCTCCAGAATGCCATCGTTCAGGTGGACCGCCCAAAGAGGCGGAAGGGCCGCCGGCATCGCCCTGATCCCTGTCTCGTTCGCGGCGCTGGGCGGAACTTCGCCCGGCTGCTATCCTGTCCTTGCGGACGAGGACTGCGACTATGATACGATCCGGGAAACGATCACACCAGGAGCCGAGCATGCGACGTCGTGACGTTCTCGAGCGGGTCGGCCTGTCGGGATTGGCTCTCCTCCTGAGCGGAAAAACCAGTTGGAGTCAGCCCAAGCCCACCGGCGAAATCGCCCAGCTCAAGGGCCACGCGGGACACATCCTGGCCGTCGCCTTCTCCACGGACAGCCAAAGAGCGGTCACGTCCGGTGAGGACAACACCATCCGTATGTGGAGCATTCCCGCCGGCCGGGAGTTGTGCCGCCTGGAGGGGCATACCAAACTCGTTCGCACCGTCGTCCTGTCCGCGGATGGCAGTCTGTTGCTCTCGGGCAGTTACGACTACACGATACGGCTCTGGGACGTGGCGGCGGAGAAGCCAATCCGCACGTTTATTGGCGCGGGACTGTTGCTTGAGAAGACCTCCCATCGAAAGGACGTGAACTGCGTCGCTCTGTCGCCGGATAATCGCCTCATCGTTTCTGGAGGGGACGATTTCCTGGTCCGGGTCTGGGACCTGGACACCGGCAAACAGCTTCGCGAACTGAGTGGGCACACCAATCGCGTCTACTCGGCAATCTTTACGCCGGGCGGCGGGCAGGTGATCTCCGCAGGCGGCGACCGGACGATTCGCGTCTGGGATCGGACGAGCGGCCTGGAAATACGCCAGCTCAAGGGCCACCTCGCTGGCGTGTCCGCCCTGGGAATCGCCCGCGACGGCCGGCGACTGCTCTCGGCGAGTTGGGACAACACGCTGCGGCTCTGGGATCTTGAAAAAGGCACGGAACTGAAGACATTCGAGGGCCATACCGATCAGATTTGGGGAATGGGCGTATCGCCGGACGGCAAGCGTGTGATATCGGGGAGTTTCGATCGGACCGTTCGACTCTGGGACGTCGAGTCGGGCAAGACGTTGCAAGAGTTCAAGGGGCACGAAAAGTCGATCTGGACGGCGGCCCTATCGCCGGACGGCAAGTATGCCCTGTCAGCCGGCGAGGACCCCACCGTTCGCCTCTGGAAACTGCCGGAGTAGTGAGGCGAACGGAGTGCAGGCATGTCGTTTTTTCATTCCGAGAATGTCTCCGTCGAAGTCGATGGCGACCTGGCGCTGCTGAAGCTCGACGTGGCCGGGCGCAGCGTCAACGTATTCACGCGCCAGGTGATGAAAGACCTCGACGCCGCCCTGGATCGCCTCGCGGCGCGCTCGTCTCTGCGCATCCTCGTCCTGCGCGGCATGAAGAAGTCCGGCTTCGTCGCCGGGGCCGACATTCAGCAATTCGCCGACATCAAGACGTCTCAGGAAGCCGAGGCACTGTCCGCATCCGGCCAGCAACTCTTTGACAAGCTCGAACTGCTGCCGATGGCGAGCCTGGCGATCGTGCATGGCCCCTGCCTGGGCGGCGGGCTGGAACTCGCCTTGGCCTGCGACTATCGCCTGGTCGTCGATGGCCCCTCGACCCAGTTGGGGCTGCCCGAGGTCGAACTGGGACTGCTGCCCGGCTGGGGTGGGACGCAGCGTTTGCCGCGGCTCGTCGGCCTGGAGCGTGCCTTGCGTATTATCCTGGGCGGCAAACGGCTCAACGCCGGCGAGGCGATGGCGTGGGGGCTGGCTGACGCGCTGGCGCGCTCCGAGAACGAGTTGGCGGCGCAGCGCGACGCCTTGCTGGCGCGGGCCAGGAATTATGGCAAACGGCGGCGTCAGGACTTGCCGTTGCGGACGTGGCGCGCGTGGCTGCTCGAATCCACGGCGGTGGGCCGGTCCGTCCTTCTTCGCGCTGCTCACAAGCAGATGGAACGCCACGTCTGGGATGACTTTCCCGCGCCGGCCGAGGCGTTCGAGGCGGTCCGTATCGGTCTCAAGGAGGGGATGCAAACCGGCCTCGCCTGCGAGCGTGGGGCGGCGGGCCGACTGGCAGTGACACCGGCCTGTCAGAACCTCGTCAACGTCTTCCTCCAGCGCGAGAAGGCACGCAAACCGGCTGGCGGTGAGAGTGAAGCGATCAAGCGGATCGGCATCGTCGGCGCGGGTGCGATGGGGGCGGGCATCGCTCAACTGGCCGCGCTTCGGGGCTGCGAGATCGTCGTGCAGGAGATGAACGAGGAGGCGCTGGGGCAGGGAGTGCTGAAGATCCACGAGCTATTCAAGAAGGCGGTCGAGCGAGGCATTCTGCCGTCGTCCGAATACGAGCGCCGGCTGGCCGCCATCAGGGGGACGACAAAGTGGGAGGGCTTCGACAACCTCGAACTGGTGATTGAGGCAGTGCCGGAAAATCCCGCTCTCAAGAAGGCCGTCTTCGAGCAACTCGAACAGCACACAAGGCCCGAGACCGTGCTGGCGACCAACACGTCTTCTCTCTCCGTCGCGGACCTGCAACAGGGCTTGCGGCATCCCGAGCGTGTGGCCGGTCTGCATTTCTTCAACCCAGTCCACAAGATGGACCTCGTCGAAGTGGTACAGACACCCGCGACCGGCGAGGCGACGGTGAAGCGACTTGTCCGCTGGGCGCTGGCCCTGGGGAAGACGCCTATTCGGGTCGGCGACGGGCCAGGCTTTGTCGTCAATCGTGTGCTGATGCCCTATCTGAATGAGGCGGTGCTGCTGGTCAACGAGGGCATGGAGATCGACGAGGTTGACGGCGTGATGCGCCGCTTCGGCATGCCGATGGGACCGCTGCAACTGCTGGATCAGATCGGCCTCGACGTCGCCGCTCACGTCGCGGATAGCATGCAGCCACGGCTGGGGGAGCGTCTTGCACCCAACGCGGTGTTTCGCCGGTTGAGCGAGAGCGGCTGGCTCGGCCAGAAGACCGGCTCCGGCTTCTATCACCATCGCGGCAAGAAACCGCGAGTCAATTCGGACGTGCTGCCACTGGTGCGAAGTGGGGCGATAACTTCCGCAGTCCGGGGCTTGTCGGCGGCGGTGCGGGGCCAACAGGCGCGCGAGCGAATGGTTTTGCTGATGGTCAACGAGGCGGCGGCCTGTCTGGGAGAGGGTCTGGCCTCGAGTGCTCAGGATATCGATCTGGCAATGATCCTCGGCACCGGCTGGGCGCCCCATCGAGGCGGACCGCTGCACCATGCGGACACGTTCGGACTGACGAGAGTAGTCGAGACGCTGGCGGAATTCGCTCGGCGTCATGGACAGCGCTACGAGCCAGGCGACGAACTGCGACATCGAGCGAGCGCGGGGCAAGCGTTCTATCCGGTTTAGGCACGATTTCACATCCTCCGGGAGATCACATCATGAATCGTCGAGGTTTCCTGCAAGTGGGCGCGGCCGGGCTGGCCCTCTCCGGTCTGGACAGCGCGTTCGCTGAGAGCAAGCCGCCGCGCGTCGGGCTGATCGGTTGCGGCTGGTATGGCAAGTGCGACCTGTTCCGCCTCCTTCAGGTCGCGCCCGTCGAGGTCGTCTCGCTGTGCGACGTCGATAAGAAGATGCTCGCGGAGGCGGCCGGCATGGTGGCCGAGCGACAGAAATCGAAGAAGAAGCCACGCACCTACGGCGACTATCGCGACATGCTCAAGGAGAAGGACCTCGACATCGTCCTCATCGCCACGCCGGACCACTGGCACGCCCTGCCGATGATCGCCGCCGTGGAGGTCGGGGCCGACGTCTACGTCCAGAAGCCAATCAGCGTCGATATCGTCGAGGGCCAGGCCATGCTCGCCGCGGCCCGGAAGCACAAACGTGTCGTCCAGGTCGGCACGCAGCGGCGCAGCACGCCGCACCTTATTGAGGCCCGCGACAACATCATCAAGGAAGGCAAACTCGGCAAGGTTGGGCTCGTCGAAGTGTACTGCTACTACCACATGCGGGCGCGGGCCAATCCGCCCGACGCGATGCCGCCGGAGCATCTCGATTATGAGATGTGGACCGGTCCCGCGCCGCTGAGGCCGTACAACGCGCTTGTCCATCCGCGTAGCTGGCGCGCGTTCATGGAATACGGCAACGGCATCATGGGCGACATGTGTATCCACATGCTCGACATGGTTCGCTGGATGCTCGAACTCGGCTGGCCGAAGCAGATCAGTTCGACGGGAGGCATCCTCGTCGAGAAGAACAGCAAGTCGAACATCGCCGACACCCAGTTGGCGACCTTCGACTTCGGCGGCCTCAAGATGGTCTGGCAGCATCGCACCTATGGCCAACCCAACGATCCGAAATATCCCTGGGGCGCGACGATCTATGGCGACAAGGGCACTCTGAAGCTGAGCGTCAACAGCTACGACTTCACGCCGTTCGACAAGGGAGTGGCGGTCCATCGCGACGTGGTCATGGAACTCGACAAGTATCCCGAGGACAAAACGGAGAAGGACCTGGAGACGCACGTCGCGCCGGCGATTCGAGTCCACATGCGCGACTTCCTGAAAGCGATCGCGAATCGAGGCAAGCCGGTGGCCGACATCGAGCAAGGACACATCTCGACGGCGAGTTGCATTCTCGCCAACCTGTCAATGAAGCTGGGCCGGTCGCTGACCTGGGACCCCATCGAACAGCAAGTCGCCGGTGATGCGGAGGCGAACAAACTGCTGCGACGGGCTTACCGCAAACCTTGGATTCATCCCGAGGTGTAGAGCCATTAACCGGCGAACGGAGGGCTTACGGCCCCCTTTCGTCGGTTCTCGCGAGCTATGAAACGACCATCTTGGGAACTGCTACAGGGTTCGTCTGACGACTCACGCAGGCCGCCACAAATTCGTGCATGGCCGCGGCGAATTGCTCGTGATGCTCGAAATGCCCGCAGTGGCGCGCGGGACTCAACGTCCGAAGTGTGGCATTGGGAATGAGCTTGCTCATTGTCACGCTCGCCTCCGGCTTGCAGGTGTTGTCCTTGTCGCCGGCAACGATCAACGCGGGGACCGGAATCGTGCTGAGCGTGGCAGTCGCGTCGTAGCGGCACATCGCCAACTGGCCGCGCGCCAGCACCGCCGGCCAGCTCTGGACGTAGTACCAGGCCATGAAGTTCAACTGCTCGCGCGTCTCGTTGCCGGCGAACGAACTGCGGTGCGTCGAACGCTGGGCCGAGCCGTTGAAGTAGCTCAGCCAGTTCATCAGCCAGACGAGCGGCGCGAGCCAGATCATCAGATGACAAAGCGGCTCCAGCACCGGCTTCTGAAGCGCGGTGTAGAGCGGCGCCCAGGCGGTCGTCTTCACTGGATTGGTGTAGGTGCTGTGGACAAGCGCGATGCCCTGGACCCGGCTTCCCAGGGCCTCGGGGAAGAGCCGGCAGAAGGTCAGCGTAATCATGCCGCCGATGCTGTGGCCGACAAGGATCGCGGGCCGATTCCGGGCCAAAGACAGGACGGCGTCCAGAGCGCGGGCCAGCTTCTCCAGGGCCCAATCATTATCGGCGGGACGATCGGATCGCCCCAATCCGGGCAAGTCCCAGGTGATGACGCGATAACGACCGCTTAGCTCATTCCGGGCATAATGCCAGTCGCCGCTGTCCAGGCCCCAGCCATGAGTCAAGATGACGGGGATGCCATCCTCAGGGCCGCTGATCTCAATATGCAGTTCCGATCCGTCGGGCAGCCGGAGTCGTTGCGTTGCTCCCCGCTTCGTCGCCTTGGGATCGTCGCCGCTCTTGAGGGTCATGAGCCACAGTCGAGTGCTCAGGAAGCCGCCGCCGAACGACCAGCCGATCAAGGCCAACCCGCCGAGGAGATAGGCAGTCTCCCGGTTCATGCCAAACTGCCATTCGACAGTCCGGACGCGCGTCTCTCTCGTTTCCGCATCGTCGCGAGGGGCGTCCGGCGTTGTTGCCACCGGAACTGTCTCGACCACATCGACGCTTCGGTTCAGATACCATTCGCGAAGCAAGAACGCGCCCACGCCGATGAGGGCAAGCGAGAGAAGACCTCGAAACCACATCCCAAGAATCTGAAAGGGCATGAACATCGCAGAACACCTCACTGGCAGGAATGAGAAACAGTGAAGGTGTGATTGCAACTTACAGGCCAATTCGATGGTTCGCCCTGCTTCGTCCTCCAAGACGTGGACAAGAGACCGCAGGCTCTCTATCATCTCCTTTTCCGCGACGCCGTCGCTTCCCATTCGCAATGATGCTCACCCCGCACTCTCGCGGGGGCCAGACAGTTGCACAAGGAGTTTGACAATGCCGCTCGGCATGCTCGGCCTGAAAGTCGGTATGACTCAGGTCTACAACGACAAGGGACAGATTGCTCCCGTTACCGTTTTGCAAGTGGGGCCGTGTCCCGTCCTGCAAGTCCGCGATCAGACACGCGACAAGTACGACGCCGTTCAAGTCGGCTTCCTCGACAAGGCGCGCCGCAAGTCCATCCGGGCGGAGCGCGGCCATGTCGCGGGCGACCTCGTGTCGCGGCGCAAGGAGCAGCGCAAGAGCGCCGGCATCACGCCGCCGCCCAAGGCCAACTGCGAGCCGCAGCGCTACATCCGCGAATTCCGGCTCGACAAGGCGGCCGAGGTGAAGGTCGGCGACGTCCTCAAGGCCGTCGAGGTCTTCAAGGACATCAAGTCGGTGGACGTCATCGCCAACTCCAAGGGGCGCGGCTTCACCGGCGTCATGAAGCGCCACAACTACAAGGGCCTGCGCAAGAGTCACGGCGTCAAGAAGGGCATGCGCCAGCGCGGCTCGATCGGCTCACACGCGGCCAACCGCGGCAGCGGCCGGCCGAAACGCGGCATCCGCATGGCCGGACGCCTCGGCAACGCTCGCATCACGGTCCGCAACCTGACCGTCGTCCGCATCGACGCCGAAAATAACCTCATCCTCGTTCGCGGGGCAGTTCCCGGTCCCAACGGCGGACTCGTCATGATCCGGCCGACCAACAAACGCGACTGAATCAGGTTGAAGCTCGCGGCGCGGGGAAATAGTCCGCCGCGCCGCGAGCC
>JBBRIK010000145.1:0-8464 GCA_038221045.1 Gemmatales bacterium | reverse complement strand
AGTCCATCGTCAGCACGGGAAAGCGTTCGCGGTCGAGCAGAAGACCCCCCGGATGGTAGCGGAAGCCAACAAGGCTAGTTGCCCGAACTGTCGCGAGGTGTTCGTGTACGGCCTGGTAGTGTTGTTCGCGTTCGTCGCTGGGATAGAGGAAGACACGAACAGCGAGGACGCCGCCAGTGGGGTTGACGGCCTTGTAGACCTGGGCGCTTGCGCCGGAGCGAGGGCGAGGAACGCCAAGATGATTCGTCTCGATGCGACAGGGGCGCAGTTCCGGCAGTGAGAACACACGAGCCGGATGTTGCAATGCGTCCCGATAATCCACAGCAGAGGGCCAGGTCATGATCGGGGTTCGGGCATCGGGGATCGGGCGTCGGGAATCGGAAATCGCATGTCGTTTCTCCACACAGAGCAAGAAGGCCGCATGCGGGCTCAGTCGAGACGGCTGTGGAGAGCCTGACGCAGTTTCGTCAGCATGCGGCCTATCCGATCAGTTAAAGCCAACAATTCGCCCACAGATTCGCCGGAGAGAAGACCGATCCTCTCACTCAGGATGAAATGCGTCTCCAATTCGACGACAGACCCGCTTGCCACACCGAGGTGGTAGAGGAACTTCTTTGTATGTGGACGAGCCTTCCCCTCGGAAATGTTAGCGGGAATTGAACTTGCGGCTCGGCGGATCTGGCTCGTGAGTGCGTAGCGCTCCTCTTTGGGAAAACTCTTTGTCGCCTGATAGCAGGCGACAGCGAGATCCATTCCAATCTGCCATACTTCCAGATCCCGATAGCTCTGAGGGGTCACCGCTCAACTCCTTGTTCCCGTCCACCTGATCCCCGATCCCCAATGCCCGATCCCCGATCCCCGATCCCCGATCTTCCCTTTCACGGCGTGCGTCCCAGCGCCAGCGGCGGCTTGCCGGACTCCACGTCGTTCAACACCTTCAACTTGACGTCGTTCACCTTCTCGCGCGTCTTCGTCTGCAACAATTCGAGGCGCTCCAGTCGCAGATTGGCGCGCGGCCCTGGATAGCGAACGCCTTCCTTCTCCAAGAGCACCGTACGGCGCAGGTCGCGCTCGGCCTGCTCTTGCTCGCCCTTGAGGAGATAGCACAGGGCGCGGACATACCAGGCCGTCGAGTCCTCGGTATCGTGCAGGATAGCCGTAGAGATTAGGGCCAGCGCATCATCGACGCGATCGTAGCGCAGATTCTGAACGGCCTTGAGCAGCGTTTCTTCCAGCACGCGCGGGTCGCGCGGTTCCGCTCTCCCCGACAGTTGCAGCCGCACGCCTGCCGCCGAGCGAACCTTCCACTCGGGGTGGCTATCGAGCAGCGTCTTGAGAGTCGCCTCCGCCTTGCGGTCGAGCGGACCGATGCGGCTGTAACGCAGAATAAGCTGGCCGCGAACGTCGTGGAAGGCTCGCTGAAGCGTCAGGCCGTCCAGCTCGGGATAGGCCGGCATCACCACGCGCAGCCGGCTCAGCATCGGATCGATGGGCAGCAGCCGGAGTCCCTCCAGCGACCAACTGTTGGGCAGATAGGGCCGCCATTCAGACGGAGCCAACTCCTGGAGGAGGACCTCAATCAGGTGGCGCTGACGTTCCTGCGACACCAGCCCTTGCAGCACGAAATTGCCCCTGGAATCATAGAAACCGCGCGTGATCAGCACGCCGTCCCAGCGCTCGGCGGGAGGAGCGTTGAGCGGGCCGGTCGAGGCTTGCAACAGCGCCCGCAGGTGAGCGGTCAGACCTTTGCGGACAGGAAGATCCAGGCCAGGCGTCTCCGGCGGTTCCAGTTGACCGATGAGCGCGGGAAGCAGGCGGGCGCTCGCGACAAGCGTGCCGCGCCGCCAGCCGAGGTCCGACGTCGGCTGCTTTTTCAAACGATCCTCGAGGACCTTCTTCAGCTCCGCCGCGTCGTCTTCGTTGGCGATCGAACCTTGCAGTTTCACCTGGCCCTTCTCGTCGAAGAACAGCCGCAGCAACAAGACGTCTTCGAGACGATCCGCGGCATAGCGCTGCAGATCGAGCAGCACTTCATCCGTGCGGAAAACGTCCATGTTCAGGATCAAACCGTTCAGATCGATGCGCGGCGGACGCACCTCGAAATAGCGCGTCAGCAACTCGCGCAGGGCCTTCTCCTGTTTCGCGTCGCGCCACTGGCCGCGCAGGATCAGCTTGCCAACCTTGTCGAACTCGCCCTCAAACCGCTTGGCATCGTCGCTGCGATAAAGGCGGACGCCGTCGAGCGGCTCGGCCTTCGCGATGCGGCTCTGCACCTCGGGACCGGGCTGCCCCACCACGTCGATGTCGTCGAGGTTGGCCGTCAAGGGGATGGTGTCGAGCTTGTTCGGCCGGGCCGGCTCGGGCTTGGCCGGCGGATCGTCCGGCTTCGGCATCGGAGGCGGATCGCCAGGACGAGGCGGTGCCTTGAAGATGCCCCAACTGGACGCAACCTCGAGTTGCACTTTCTCCGCGACTTCGGCGCGCGGACGTGGTTCCTTGCCGGGAGCGGGGGCCTGTCCCGCGCCGATGCTGATTCCCTGACAGTGAAGCTCTAACTTGCGGATATCGAGGCCGACATAGGAGAACCAGACCCGATCGAGCCGCAACTGGCGATTCTCCTTGAAGCCCGTGCTGACGGCGAGCCGCTCTTGCAGCATCGGCTGCAACGCGGGACCAGCGGCGCGGACTTCGAGAATCCAGGGGGCGTCGCCAGTACCAGGACGAAAGACGGGATGATCGCGGCGGATGCCGGCGACAAAGCCTCGCGCGCTCTCGCCATGCGCCGGTTTCAGGGCGTAGACGGGAAAGCGCAGGATCGCCTCGGCGTTGTACTCGGCGGCGACGAACAGCAGGCCATCGAGCTTCGGATCGAGTCCGGCGGTCTGTTGCAGACGCGGCACGGGGTCCTCGGCTATCGGCTTGATCGTGGCCAGTCCCAGCGCCGGCTTCGTGTCGGCGTTCGTCTCCGCAAGCCAGCCCGCCTTCAGTTGTTCGCTCAGAAAGCGACTCAGCGGCTCCTCTTCCTTGGGCCACTCAGGCCAGAGGGAGACGCCATAGAATCGACAGACGAGGGTCGTGTCGTCGTAGTCGAAGTGGATGCGATCGACGCGCGTCTGCCGGTGGGCCAGCAGCTTGCTCTCGCTCAGTCGGGACTGAAACGCGGCGGGTTTCAGGGCAATCGGAAAGGGACGCAACTGGGTGATCCAGCGCGGCTCCTTTCTTGCATCGGAGGTCCGCAGCCATTCGGGACCGCCGGACTCCAGTTCCTTGACGAACTCCTCGATCTTCTTGACGTGGTCCTTCTGATTGATGAAGCCCTCGATCCGCAGCGTCCCGTTCTTGTCGAAGACGGCTCGCTCGATCAGAGACCCGTCGAGTTCGGGGAGGCGATTGGCCATCTGCTGCAAGCGATAGATGGGGCTGACCACCGGCGTGATCTTCGTCGTCGGCAGAGTGGCGTCGATGTCGAAGCGGAACTTGTTGACGCCCTTGAGCCGATCCCAGGCCGATTTGCTGGCCCGCAGCATCACGTCGCGCAATTTGCGGGCGTCGTCGTCCTTGTTGAAATTCGCGGTCAGACAGACCGCCTCGACCCAACATTTCAGTTGCACGGGATCGCCTTCATAAGCGAAGTGGACGCGGCGAACGAGCGTCTGCTGCGTGAGGTTCTTGACGGGAGCATCCAGCCCGGCGGCAGCGGCCAATTCACCTTGAAGCAGGGCGATGGGGTCCCAGGCCGGCATGTTCAGCACCCACTGCTTGCCCGGCTTGACCATCTCGGGCCGCAGCCAACTCGGCTTGTCGGCCGCGAGCTTCTCCACGAGTTTCTCGGCGAGGGCACGCTGCGTTTCGGTGCCGATGAGACCTTCGAGGACGAGCTGTCCCTCGGCGTTGAAGGAGGCGCCGCTGAAGAGCGTTCCGTCGAGCTCCTTCGACGCGCCGGCCAGTTCCTGAAGCTGCCGCGTCGGTGCCTCGGCGATCTTGACTGCCTTGATGCCGCCGATGCTGATCGAAGGTTGATCCTTCTTGTCGCGCTTGTCGAAGCGGTCCTTGACGTCGGGGTAGACCTGGTAGAAGAGATCGCCCAGCTTCTGCCGCAGCAGCATGTCCTGCTTGGCCGCGTCGTTGAAGTCAGGAGCGAGACAGACGCCCTCGAAGCGCAACTCGAGTAGCATGGCCCCCATCTCTTCGCGATAGGCGAAGTAGACGCGGTCGAGGCGCGTCAACTTGAAGACGGGATCGCTCGCCTCCTCGGCCATCTTGCGTTGCAGCTCCTCGCGCTTGATCGGCTTGTTGAGGACTTCGGTATCGACCTTGAAGGGCGGTTCCTTCATGGGCGGCTTGTCCTTCGGCGGAGCGTCCTTGACCGGCGGCGGGTCCTTGGGAGGCGGTTTGTCTTTCGCGTCCTGGGCCTGGACGAGACCGAGGCTCGCGGCCAGGACGGCGACGGCCACGACCAGCGCGGCGGCTGCCAGGGCGGATCGGGACCAGGAAGTGCGTTGCAGCGTCGGCATCGAAACCTCGCAATCTTGAGAGCAGGTCGTTCTTCGCCGCTTGCGGCTTTGCATCCAGAGAAGAGTGCAAAGCCGCAAGCGGCGGGTCAAGCGCTCATGCCTCCTGCACGCGAATCGCGATCATGGTGCAATCGTCGTTGACGATCTTCTTGCGGTCGCGCAGTCCTTCGAGGCGATCGCGCCAGGCGTTCCCCTCGAGTGCTTCCAACTTGTGCCAGTTCGGCTCCTTACGGCGTTCCACGGCGCGCAGCAAATACTGCGACAGGGCATCGGTCGCCAGCAGGAACAGGTCGCCCTTCTCGCAGCGGCCGGCGGCAAACAGCGGCGCTGGCTCGGCCATGTCCGACCGCGTTGAAAGCAGCCAGGGCGCGTTGGCGAAGTGGCGGGAGTGCGTCACCGGGAAAGTGGCGCGGAGACGATTGCCGCGAATCCAGAACAGGCAGCTATCGCCGACCGCCCACGCTTTCCAGGCCGGCGAGCCGTCGGCCGCGCGTCCTAACTGCCATGATAGGAACGTGGCCGCCCCGCCGGTCTCATCGACCTTGTTCTGCTGCGACCAGCGCAGTTTCGGAAAGTTGATCTGCTGCAACCACAGCTTGCGGCAGGCGGACAGCCAGGCGAGTCGCTTCACCGTGTCCGCTGGATCGAATCGTGTTTCGATATAGCTCCGCGACAGTAACTTCGCCCAGCTTCGCACGAAGATGCCCTCGCTCGCTCCATCGGACAGGGTGGCCAGGCCATGCTCTTCGTCGATAGCGAAGGCGTCCTCAATCTCCTGCTCCGCATTGCCTCGCTTGGGCATCGTCCAGCCGCGCATCGTCACATGGACCTTTGCCGCCTCCCGAACATCGACAGGCCGGGACTGCTTCAGGAGCGCTCGCACCAGGGGCAACGGATCGCGATTGACCGCCAGGGCGCGGGCCGGCTTCCGCAACATGATCGGGCTACTGTGACGCCACAGTCGGATGAGCGAACGCGCCAGTTCCGACACCGGCTCGCCCAGGAACTTTTGGCCCTCGTCGCTCAGGACGATGTGAGCCAACCCCGCCAGCCCGCTCGCGCCCCCGAGCAACCTCAGCGAACGGCCGGCGCGGGCGTGCGCGCTGTCGCACTTGCCTCCGTCGCCCCAGTGCAGCACCAACGGCGGCCTCGCGTGCGGATGGGCCGACAGCCAGTGATGCAGCAGCAAATAAGCGTGTCGCAGCCCCTCGCCAGCCCGCAGCGTTCCTGAAGGCTTGAGTAGATCGAGACGCAATTGCCGATCCTCTTCCTTCAGCAACTCCGAGAGCGGCACCAGTTCTGAGGTCCGCGATTTTCCAGGCAGCAGCGGGATGAAGTGAACCTTGCGCGAATCGGCATCGCCGCTGTAACCGATCACGCCCACCTTGATCTTGCTCGCCGCTTCGATGGTTGGAGCGTAACGACGCAGCAGATGATCGATCACCTGATCGATCTGAAGCAGCGCCAGCCCCAGCCGCGCGCGCGGCATCGACTCCGTCGCCTGCACCAGGAACAGGACGCAACCGGAGGCTGGCTCAGGGGCAGGCACGCTCATTCTTGCTTCTCCTCCCCAGGGCGCTCAGCGCAGGTTTCGGGCCGACGAGATGACCGTGCCGACGCTGATTAACTTGAGCATGTTCGTCCCGTCGGCGTTGAAGGCCATGCCGCGAGCGCCCGCCGGCGCGGTCAAGTTCTTCGCCGAGGCCAGATGCAGCATCCGTTCCGGCAGCAGGCTCGACATGCGGAACAGCAGCCGGCCGAACTCATCGGGCAGTTGGCTCTCGCTGGCCGGGAACAGCACCGGTACCGCCGTCGAATCCGACAGATGACAGTTGAACAGAAGCAGATTGCCGTCGTCGGTGAACAGCGACTGCAAACCCAGGGCGGCGTCTTCGGGGTCGCCGTCGCTCGAGTCGCCGTCGGTCAAATGGATGACGACGGGCGGATAGCTCGACGGATGGCCGTCGCACCAGGCCCGGGCGATCCGATAGCAGTATTCGAGCGCGCCGCACATGGGGGTGCCGAGCATCAGGTCGGGCGGCGGATTGCGATACCATATGGGGAACTTCACTTCGAGCAGCCCGCCCAGGCCGTCGTCGCGATGACGGATCTCGACGTCGAGAGGAGTGTGATAGAGGTCGATGATGCTGACGAGGTCGCGGCCATTGAGGCTGCCCTGGAGCAGCGAGCCGATGCGCGCCGTGCCGTTCTGATCGGTCGTGTAGCCGACGACGCCGACATCGAAGTAGTGGCGCGGCTCTTCTTCTCCCTTTTCGCAGGTGGTAATCAGTTCGCCGATGAAACGATTGATGGCGGTGGCGACGGCGTCGCACTTGGTCTTGGGGGAACCCGCGAACGGATCGGTCATCGAGAATGACTGATCGATCAAAAAGAGAATGCACCCCGGATGGGAGCGATCGACGTTCTTCTGATACATCTTGGCCCCTCTGACCCGTGTACGCTGAATCGTAATCCAACCGGCAACCTGTTCGCAATCAATTGTCGGGCGCAACATGCATCTTCTCGCCCATCACAGCCTGCGCAGTCCGCAGAGTCGGAACCAGGCGTCCTCTCTGGCCGCTTGCGGCGTAGCGATCTTCTGCAAAGCCGCAAGCGGCGTCACTCCACCCGTCCTAACAGGCCAGGTTGTTTGCCGAGCGATTCCAGCAGATGCTCCGCGCGGCGGAATGGCTCCGGCATCGTCTCCTCGCTCGTCCAGGGTACCGGGTTATCGTTCAGAAAACGGCGTAGAGCGTCTTCCGTCCAGGTCAGCGTCTTGCGCTTTTCGTTGAAATACCGTGCGGTCAGGTTGCGCGGCGTCGGCTTGATCTGATCGTGAAACGTGTCGTCGCCGTCCTTGACCTTGCGGTAGTAATGCTCGACAGCGTCCAGGTCAGGCGGACGGAACTCGTCGAACGCCGTGCGAATGAGCTGGACGTATTCGCCATAGCGTTTCGTCTCCGGGCGCTCCTTCTTCCACAGGATCCAGACATGTTCGCGCGGCACTTCCAGGTTGCGATAGAGCACCATCGCGTTGCCGTCCATGCGCGGCGGCACATAGCCCTCACAGAACCGCGCCGCCTCGTTGCGGACCAGCGAACGCAACTCCTCCTCGCTGGCCGCTTCGAGGAGCCGGGCATAAGCACGCAGATGTTTTGCCGTCTCCTCGCGCATGCCCATTTTCTGGATCGCGGCATCATTGCGGGCCAGGACCAGCAGATCGCGTGTCAGCCGGCTTTCCGCCAGACGCCGATCCGCCCATGTCGCCAGGACGCGAAAGCCCTCACACGTCTGGCGATGCTTTTCGAGACGGACCAGCACCGCGTCAAGCTCCTCCTTTGCCTGTTTCATGTCGTCCACATCGCGGCTTCGCAGGGCGGCCTTCAACTTGCCGTTGAGCGTTTCCAGAGCGCCGGCGATGTCTTTCTCGCGGTCTTTCCTGTCCTTGACGACCGTGCGGCGATCCTCAAGCCAGCGCTTGAGGTCGGCGTCACTCATCTCGATGGGGCGGGACGGATCGCTTTCCAGTTCGTGGTAGATGCGAGCGAACTCGCGCACTTCCCTGACGGTGGCGGCGTGATTGGTGAGCGACTGCGCGAGTGGTTCGAGAGAGCGCGGCCGATTCGGGACGGAACGCGGCGGCTCGGCGGAAATGTGGAAGATGCACGACGCGAGGTCTTCGTCGGTGACGCGCGCCTCGACGAGGGTGTGCATCTCCTGAAGGGCGGTCTTCTTGCGGGCGAGTTCCTCGCGGGGCGGCAGATCGACGTGCGGCGTGGCAGCGGTAGGACGATCGAACTCGCTCCAGGCGCGGTAGCCCAGCGGAGCGCACAGCATCAGAAGAAGCGGCAACTTCCACCTCATCGCCCATCTCCGCTATCCCACGTCAAGCGCAGCGCTTTGATTATGGCAGGCGTGTCGGAAACACACAACCTCCCAGGCTGAATCAC
>JBBRIK010000144.1:0-8472 GCA_038221045.1 Gemmatales bacterium | reverse complement strand
GGACCCGAAGGCGATGGACATGCGCATCGATGAAGGCCCGATCAAGCACAAGGGGCTGATCGCGCACTGCATCTACGACCTGGTGGGAAACCGGCTCCACTGGTGTCCCGGCGAACCCGGCGCGGAGCGCCGGCCTGAGGGCTTTCCTCACGACGAGGACGAACAGACCCTCTGTCTCGTCTTTCGCCGGGACTATCCGCGCCGGCCAAACGGGTGAGGGAATATCACTGTGAGGCTTGCCGCTTGCGGCTTTGCAGAAGCGCGCGACGCCGCAAGCGGAAAACAGCAATCAATCGTGGCTCGCGGCTCGGCACCCAGATGAGGCCGATCCCGGATCAATCAGTACCCAGGAAGAGAGTAACTTCATGAGCATTGCCGCCGTGCGAGGATCCACTCGCGCCCCGGAAACTATCCATGAATCCGTCGAGACGAAATTTCAATATCCCGGCATGCCGACAACCTGCGACGGCGCCGAGGCCGTCGTTCACGTCGAGATTCATATCAGTCAGGCGGCCGGCGCCTATCCGATCACCAGTTCGACGACCATGGGCGGCGGCTTCAATGCCGCTTGCATGAATGGACTGACGAACCTCTGGGGCGATCCCCTGATGTTCTTTGAGCCGGAGAGCGAACACTCCGCCGCGACGGTCTGCGAAGGCTTCGCCGTGGCCGGCGGGCGCGTCACCAACTTCACTTCCGGTCAGGGTTTGGTCCTGATGAAGGAGGTCCTGTACACGATCTCCGGCAAGCGCCTGCCCGTCGTCATGAACATCGGCGCTCGCGCTCTGACGAGCCAGGGACTCAACGTCCACGCCGGCCACGATGACGTGATGTCGGTCGCCGACGTCGGCTGGGGCATGATCTTCGCCCGCAACGCCCAGGAGGCGGGCGACTTCTGCCTGATCGCACGGCGCGCCGCCGAGGCGAGCCAGACGCCCTTCTTCAATGTTCAGGATGGCTTCCTCACCACTCATACGGTCGAATCGGTGCGGCTGATCGAGCCGGAGTTCATGAAGGAATACATCGGCTCTCCGAAGGAGAAGCTCATCAACCTGATGGACCCCGCCAATCCGATGATGTCGGGCGTGGTCCAGAATCAGGACTCGTACATGAAGGGCAAGATCGCCCAGCGCTGGTACTACGACCGCGTCGGGCCGATCCTCGAAGACGCCTTCGACGAGTTCTACCGCAAGACCGGCCGGCGCTATGGCAACGTCGAGGCGTATCGCTGTGACGACGCCGACTACATCCTCGTCGGCCTGGGCTGCACGATGGAGACGGCCAGGGTGACGGTCGATTATCTGCGCGAGGTCAAGGGCATCGCGGCCGGCTCTCTGACCGTCTTCGCCTTCCGGCCTTTCCCCGCTCAGGACATCGTCAACGCCCTCAAGGATTGCCGGGCCTTCACCATCCTCGAACGCATGGACGATCCGCTCTCGACGACCGGCAACCACCTGACGCGCGAGATCAAGGCGGCCTTCTGCGACGCGATGAGCGGCCAGAACGGACACGAGCGCATCACGCGCATCCCGCGTGTCTACAGCGGCGCTGCCGGCCTGGGAAGCCGGGACGTGCGGCCGGGCGACCTCATTGCCTGCTACGACAACATGCGCGACGAGGGCCAGGACTTCTTCTGCCTGGGTATCGATCATCCGCTGGCGCTGAAGGTGCATGAGGACCCCGACCTGCGTCCGACGGGCGGCTTCTCGATGCGAGGCCATTCTGTCGGCGGCTTCGGTTCGGTCACGACGAACAAGGTCATCGCGACCATCGCCGGCAACGTCTTCGGCAAGGACGTGCAGGCGTATCCGAAGTACGGCTCCGAAAAGAAGGGCCTGCCGACGACGTACTACCTGACGATCGCCGACTCGCACGTCAACATCCACTGCGAGTTGGAGCACGTCAACCTGCTGTGCATCAACGATCCGACGGCCATCCTCAGTCCCGGCACGGTCAAGGGACTGATGCAGGGCGGAGCGATCTTCATGCAGTCGCAGTACGCCGACCCCATCGAGGTCTGGAAACGCATTCCGGCGGAGAACAAGCGCTTCATCCGCGACAAGAAGATTCGCGTCTACTTCTGCGACATGGTGTCGATCGCGCGCGAAGTGGCGACCGAGGCGGACCTGCAAATGCGCATGCAGGGCATCGTGCTGCTGGGAGCGTTCCTGCGGCTGACGCCCTACGCGCGGGACGCCGAGATGTCCGACGAGCAGGTCTACATCGGCGTCGAGAAGGCGCTGCGGAAGTATTTCGGCAAGCGCGGCGATCAGGTCGTCAAGGACAACCTCGACTGCGTCAAGCGCGGCTACGGCGACATGAAAGAGATTCCGGCGTCGGTGATGGCGTCCTGACCTTCTTGCCGCTTGCGGCTTAGCGGCGCGGCCTTCTGCAAAGCCACAAGCGGCACCAACATACAGTGAGGTTTCATTTTAATGGTTGCACCCAATACCGCGACGCCGGCTTCGTCCATGAACGAGGCTTCCGAGCGCGATCCCTTCAACAACAACAGCTACGGCACCCTGGTCGATAGCGGCTACAAGCTCGTGCATCTGCCGGTGCTGGACGTCACCGACTTCAACGAGCGCATCATTCGCGGCTACGAAGAAGGCTACGGCGAGAAGGACCTGCCCGCCGATCTGTCGCTGGCTCGCTCGCTCGTGCCGGCAGGCACGGCGACGCTGCGCGATTTCAGCAACATCTCTCCCGAGATTCCCGAGTACATCCCGTCCAACTGCACCGGCTGCATGGATTGCGTGACCGAATGTCCCGACACGGCCATCCTCGCCAAGGTGCTGTCCGAGACCGAGTTGGAGGAGAAGATCAAGGGGATTCCCGAAGCGGATCGGGCGATGTATCGCGAACAGTGGTGCCAGACGAAAAAGTACTACGACGCCGGCAAGAAGAAGCTCGGCGTCGGCGGCATGTTCCAGATCATCATCGATCCCAGCAAGTGCAAGGGCTGCGCCGAGTGCGTGACCGTCTGCGACGACGACGCTCTCAAGATGATCGTCAAGACCGATGACATCATGACGAATTCGCGCAAGACGCATCGCTACTTCAAGAACATCGGTCCGTCGAACAACAAGTACATCAACGACAGCCTGCTCATCGACATGATGCTCAAGGAAGAGACGCACATCTACGTCGGCGGCGCGGGTTCGTGCGCCGGCTGCGGCGAGGGGACGGCCCTGCGCATGCTTTGTGCCGCGACGGGATCGAAGCATGGCGATCAGTGGGGCATCGTCGCCGCGACGGGCTGCAACACGGTCTATACCTCGACGTATCCGTACAACCCGTATCTGGTGCCGTGGACGAACTCACTGTTCGAGAACGCACCGGCCGACGCGATCGGCGTGCGGATGCGCTGGGACCAGATGGGCTGGCAGGACAAGCCGATCTGGTGCATCGGCGGCGACGGCGCGATGTTCGACATCGGTTTCCAGTCGGTGTCGCGTCTGCTGGCTTCGGGCATGAACGTGAAGCTGTTCGTCCTCGACACGCAGGTGTATTCCAACACCGGCGGTCAGGCCTCGACGGCGAGCTTCACCGGCCAGAACACCAAGATGAGTGTTCACGGCAAGGCCAAGGGCGGCAAGCAGGAGCGGCGCAAAGAGATCGCCCAGATCGCGATGATGCATCCGCGCACCTACGTCGCGCAGACGACGTGCGCTCACGTCAATCACTTCTACAAGGCCGTGCTGGGAGCGATGGAGTTCGATGGCCCGGCGCTGGTGTGCTGCTACACGACGTGCCAGCCCGAACATGGCGTGGCCGACAACATGGCCGGCGAGCAGGCCCGGCTGGCGGTCGATACGCGCGCGTTTCCCATCCTGATCTACGATCCGCGCAAGGGCGATAAGGTCAAGGAACGGCTATCGCTGGTCGGCAACCCGGCGGTGAAGGAGGACTGGTTCGTCAATCCGAAGACGAAGGAACAGTTGACGTTCGTCGATTTCGCGCGCAGCGAGGGCCGGTTCGCGAAGCACTTCGACAGGGACGGCAATCCGTCGGAGACGCTGAAGCTGGCGAACCAGGATCGTCTGGAGAACTGGCATCTGCTCCAGGAGCTGGCGGGACTGCGGTGACACAATCGGCGACGACCTCTAGCCGGCGAACTGCTTCACCTGCCGGACAAGCCGGCAGGGGTCGTCAGGAGGGTGGGGGTCGAAGAGCGGGTCTCCTTTAGCCGGCGAACTACTTCACCTGCCGGACAAGCCGGCAGGGGTCTGGACAACCGACGACCCCCGCCGGCTTGTCCG
The DNA here is from genome assembly GCA_038221045.1 of Gemmatales bacterium. Classification (GTDB taxonomy): domain Bacteria; phylum Planctomycetota; class Planctomycetia; order Gemmatales; family Gemmataceae; genus JBBRIK01. Next base: position 4,210 of record JBBRIK010000144.1, on the reverse strand, counting down.
GCGGGTGAAGCAGTTCGCCGGCTAACGATGCGGCGAGAGTCCAAACCGCGCTCTCTGGACACGACCCCTGCCGGCTTGTCCGGCAGGTGAAGCAGTTCGTTGGCTCGAAGTTCGCTCGGTGTTCAGACATCTTCCCGAGTGCGGAGCGCTCCAAGTCGAATACCGAATCGAGGACGAGATATGCTCGAAACTTATCAGGGAGTTCTCCGCGACGACCGAATTGAGTGGATGGGAGAAGCGCCGAAGACCCTCGGCAATGGGAATAGCGTTCGAGTTCACGTTACCTTGCTGGACAGGGTGACTGTCCCCGCAGCCGAACAGGGGCAGCGAATGGCCGAGGCCCTGGAACGCCTCTCCGCTCTCACGGAAGTCGCCGCCATTGACGACCCGGCTGCGTGGGAGAGAGAACTGCGCGAGGATCGTCTGCTGCCCGGCAGGGATGAATGATGCTTCTTGACAGGTTGAGGAAACCTCAGGAACCCCCTGAAGTGTGAAGATATGTCCGAGCCACTCGCGACCCACGACTACACTCCCGGCGATCTCGAAGCCGCGCTCGAGTTTCTCAAGCGGACCCGTGCCGAACTGCGGACCCTCCGCATGGTCCGCGTCTGGCCGGATCGCCTGCAAGTCATCGACGTCAACAAGGACTGTTTCGAGGTGCGCGGCGTCGGCTACAAGGACGCCGACGTCATCCCCCTTCTGAAGAGCGTCAACACGGCCTTCAATCCCGAGACGATCCACGAACCGATCGACGTCGAGTACAAGGAATTTGGCGCGGGGCGGCGCTACCCCTGGGCTTACGACCGCGTCATGTGAAGACGCCTCATCCGAGTGGCCCTCGCTTTGGCTTCTTCATCGTGTCGCAAGACTGCTCCTCGACCGGGACAGCCCCCTCCACCTCCTCCTCACCCCCCATCCACAGGCTCGATAGAGCCAGCCGGTTCGATACCGGCACGGAGCCAGCGGCGGATGTCTCGATGTAGCGCGGCGGCACCCTTCCCACTCTTGCCGGCTGTGGAGGCGCGTCCTTCGGCTTCTCGCCCGCGCGCGGCGCGGAGGCGGAGTCCATCTCGTGCAGTCTCTCCAGCACAACCGCGAAGTCCTTGAGGCGATTCTCGACCTTGCGGGCGCTGCACGCACTCAACAGCTTGCGCCAGCGCTCCTCCAGCGAGGCACGTTCCGTGTCGTCCGGCTCCGGCGTTCCCAGCAGAGCGAAGTAGCACGTCTTCGCGAAGCCATAGACGTCGGAGTAGGGGCCGACCGGCACACCCGGCAATCGCCCCATCTGCTCCGGCGCCGCATAGTCGATGGTGCCGGCGATGGTGCATTCGCGTGGCAACTCCGAGGCCCGCACCGTCGCCTCGATCGCCTCCTGCTTGACTGCCAGCCCGAAGTCGATGAGCTTCACGCGCCACGATCCATTCTCCGCCTGCCGCACCAGCACGTTCTCCGGCTTGACGTCGCGATGCAAGATCCCCTGCGCGTGAGCCGATTGCAACGCTTCCGCGATTGTCCGCGCGATCGGCAGCAGCTCGACAGGCGTCAGCGGGCCATGCTGGCGGACGTGAGCGGTCAGGCTCAGGCTCTCGAAATAGTCCATCACCAGAAACGGACGGGTCTTCGCGGCATCGGCGAAACGGAGATCTCGCAGGTGAATGATCGCGGGATGATCGAGATCGTTGAGCACCTGCGCTTCACGGCAGACGTCGCCGAGGGAGCGGTCGAGTCCGTCGAGCCAGAGCGCCTTCACGACCAGCGGCCTCTTCAGCGTCGCGTGCTGGCACTTGAAGGCGACGCCGAACCCACCCGCGCCGAGGATGCATTCGGGCAGATAATCGCTGAACGGGAAGGGGGCGTATCCTTCCGGATCGAGCGCCACGGCCTCGCGCAGCGCCTCGAGGGCGGAGTCGTAGTCGTGCTGCGCCAGGGCGGCCTGGTAGCCGTTGTAGCGCGCCTGCGCTTTCGCCTTCGGATCGTCGCCGACGAACTCGGCGAGTTGCTCGAAATGCTGCTTGGCCGCCTGGGTCTCGCCGGCGGCGACCTGAAGCAGCGCGACCGAATGCAGCAGAGCGGGCCGCTGCCGTCTCTCGTACTCGGGCAGCGATTGGTAGCGATCGACCAACTGCTGAACCCGGCGACGATCATGAGGCCCGCGGATCGAGCGGGTGTCGCCGGGCCGGACTTCCCGGCGATGCTGCAAACGCGCCTGCTCCAGCAACTGGCCGAGCAACTCGTAGACGTCCTCCAGCCGGTCGCCGTGCTTCTGTTGCTCCCGATGAAGGTCGAACACGGCGTCGCGCGTCTCCAGCGCGACGAACAGCACGCTGTCGAGAAGTTGCTCCAATTTCTGGCCGTGGGAGGCGAGAAGCACTTCGAGTTGCACGAAGCCGGCCGTCTGCGTTTCGCTCAGCTTTTCGAGGCGGCTGAGTTGCAAGGTGGTCCGCAGTTCCTCATTGCTCTCGATGGCCCGGCGGAAGAAGAATTGCACCGCCACGACGAGCAGGCCCTGTCCCGGCTGCACCTCATGGCCGACGAGCCAGGCGAGGTTCGTGTAGCGCTCTCGTTCGAGAATCGCGACCATTTCCATGATGGCGGCGCGCTCCTGGGCCAGCGCCTCCTCCCGATCGCGGTCGGAGGCGAAGGCGCCCAGGGAGCGATGCAGCTCCTCGGCCGTGGGCTTGCCGAGCAGATGGCCCGCTCGCTTGGCCTGGCGCAATTCGTGGAGACAGAGTTTGCGGAACTCGTCGCGGTGGGTCAGGATCGGCAGCCGCATGTTGTCGAGCAGAATGCGGATCTGCTCGCGCAACGATTTCTCGGCGCTGGGATCGAGCCTGTTCCAGAGCGACTCGCCCGCCAGGCTGATCTCGACCGCTTTCCACGCTTTTTCGTTAGCCGTGTGGAGGACGTCAATCAGTTGCCGGCTGCGGCCGGAGAATCGATCGCCGAGGGACTTCATGACTCCCTCGGCACTCTCGCCGATGACCTGGGCCAGCGCACACCGCGAGAGCAACCAGACCATGCTCATCGAAGAACCTCTCTTCCTGCCGCTTGCGGCGTAGCGGTCTCTTCCGCTACGCCGCAAGCGGGTCTTGTCACGCTGGGACGACGCTCTGCCGGACGCGACGTCCATGGACTTCCAACTCGAAATAGGTCGAGGACGTGGGCATCGAGAACACCACCATCGCCGGCACACCATCGGCACACTTCCAGACACAATTCCCGTCCGCGTCGTAAATAGTCCCCCGCGCGGCGACGATCTGATTTTCCGAGACGACCTCGGCAAAGATCTCGATCAGCGCCCGCATCTCCTTCGCGATCTTGTAATCCCAGATATCGACGTCGGTGCCGGTGTCGAGGTGATCGAGTTGTTCCATCTGACTTTCGTCGATCTCGTCGCCGACACCGATCAGGACGCATTTGATCGGATTGCGTTTGCCGTCCGCGATGTCGCGGGCAAGATGGGCCGTCAGGTGCTTGACGTCGGACAGATCATCGAGCCTGCCATCCGTGAGGAAGACGTACATGCCGCGCCGAGCGCCAGCGAAGCGATCGACGAAGTAGCGCACGGCGGGAGCGAGGTGCGTCCCCATGCCGAAGACGTGATCGCTCGGCCCACTGATTTCGAGCCGGCGGCACTGTTCCTCGGTGAAGTCGCCGACGACCTCATAGGCCCCGCCCTCGTTGCAGGCCCAGTAGATGACCGTGCTGCCGCCATCGGCGTCGAGCCCCCCGGCGAGATAGGCGATGAACTCGCGGGCCAGCGGTTCGACGATGTTCTCCGTCACCCGCAGATGGCCGCGTCTGATGGCGTCGTCGTACGCCTCGCGCTGAAAGACGCGCACATGATGGCCGTCTTCCAGGCGCGTCGTCACCCAGCGTTTGCGTTCGTAGCCCTCGATGAGCGACGGCGGCACGACGCCCAACAATTCGCGGCCAAACCAGGCTTTCATCGACGAGCTGGCGTCGAGCGCCACGCCGGTCTGCCAGCCCTCGGCCTCGCGTCCTTCGGGTTCCATGAGGATGGTGAAGCGAACCTTCATCTCATCGCTGGACCGGCGCACATCGACCTTCCCGAACTCCTTGGCGGTGAGGTGACTCGGCATGGAGTATTGCTGATCTCCAAGCCGTTTGCGGCCGAAGTAGCGATCGAGTAGCGTCATCGCAGAATTCTCCGCATGGGGCCGCGTTCGGCGTATCGAATGTAAAACCA
>JBBRIK010000143.1:0-8511 GCA_038221045.1 Gemmatales bacterium | reverse complement strand
GATAGTGATGCTCGAAGGTCCACTGCGACGCCGTTCGCCGGGCCGCCTGCGAGCAACTCGACCTCCGCAGTGGATCGAGCATCTGCAACATGCAGCCGGCCAGTTTGGCGTGATCGTGCGGATCGTCGATCAGCAGGCCCTCGCGCGGGGGATGCATCAACTCGCTCGCACCGTTGTATCGCGTCGTGATGACCGGTAGGCCGCACGCCATCGCCTCGGCCACGACGTGCGAACAGGGATCGTAGAAGGTGGGATGCACGAAGAAGTCAGCCGCGAAATACGCATTCCGCATGTCAGGGCAGTAGCCTACAAAGCAGGTCCGCTGGCTCACGCCCAGGCTCGCCGCCAGGGCCTCGAAACGCTTCGTCTGGGGACTGCCGACGACGAGCAGGCGGAAGGGGACCTCGCGCGGCAAGAGCCGAACAGCGTGCAACAGCGGCTCGATTCCCTTGAGCCGATAGTTCATCCCCGCGAACAGGGCGACGTGTTCCTCGGGACGCAGCCCCCAGGTGTCGCGCCACTCGACGCGCCGTCTCGGCCGATCGCGCTCGTCGAAGCGATGGGGGTCGGTGGCGATGCGCACGACGCGCAAATCTTCACGGCGAATCCCATAATACTGCTCGAAATGCCCCTGCACCATGTCGCTGATAGCGACCACAAACGGGCGCCTGGCACCGAGGTATTGCTTGCGTTCCAGCGTGCGATAGGACCAGTGAGTCGGATCGAACAGCTTCATGAATTGCAGCAAATGCCGGATCGCGGGGTGACGGTGCTTGAGAAGGTTCTGGGCCAGTGAGGCCGCATAAAGACCCCCCTGCGGATAGAGAATATCGGTCCCCCAGACCTTGTCGAAGCCGATGCTCACCTGATGGTTCGCCTCGCCCAGAGCGCGCACACAGGCCGCCGAGAACCACCACGGACGCAAGAATCGAGGCAAGCGCGGAATCGAGATCGGATGATAGTGCAGGCTTTCGGGGAGAGCAGAGGCGTCCCAGCGGCTGGCGTACAGGTGAACCTGATGGCCGTCGCTGACGAGACGGCGGGCGAGGGCCGCGATGTAGGTCTCGCAACCGCCGCGCGCGGGCAACACGCTCTCGTAGCAAAAAGCGACGTCCATGACACCACGACCCGACGCCGGGCCGGCCTCCCTGTTCTTTGACGCTCCAGCGGGCCGTTCCGCAGCCCGAAGCGGCTCTATAGCCGTCGCCAGTGCGAAAGATCAAGGCCGACAAACACCAAAGCGCTAGAGGGAGTTACGCCGCCCCACTCGCTCTCGAACCGGGACGCAATTCGTGATGGCGGGCGTTGTGCCGCTGATAGCGGCTCCAGCGCAGCCGCACCAGTCGCCGCAGCCAGCGCGCGGCCCGCGTCCTGCGCTCCTCGCCCAGGTAGAGACGCCAGAAGCGGAGTCGATCGCGAGCGGTCACGCCGGGAACGTCGTCGGAAGAGTAGAGCAACTGGGCGAGGTCTTTCGACTGCCACAACCGCCACGTCCAGGGATGATGGCCAAGGCGGTGAAAGTCGATGATGTGGACGCGCTCGCGCCAGCAGGGCAAGACGCAGGTGTCCTGGCGGCTGATGTAGAAATGGCAGAGATAGAAATCCTTGTGGAAGAGCCGGCGGTCGTGCAGCCGCCGCGCCAGACGGGCCATCTCGATCAGCAGCGTCCGCTTCCAGCGCGCGAAGGTGCGGGCGTCGAGTTGCTGCGCGGCGAGGGGAATGGCCTCGTTCAGAGGCAGCATGTCGTGCAGTTCCTCGACGGCGAGGAAACTCTGCAACCGGCCCCAGGGTCCGATGAACTCGCCGACGGCGACGGCCTCCGGCACGGGAATCCCCGCGTTTCGGGCGGATTGCAGGTGGAAGAACTCCTGAGCCGCCGGCGTCCAGCGCTTGCCGGGCCACAGGGCCGCGAACAGGCCGCGCCACCACTCCAGGCGATAGTGCCGCTTGAGGTAGACCGACAGACGACGCCCTGACGAAGTCAGGATCAGGCGGCCGGTCGAACGGCCCTGCTTGGCGTGAAAGCGATCCGTCACCTCGGCCTCCATGACGCGATCCGGCCAGCCGGCACCGAGGGCCTGCTCCCAGTCGGGCCGGCCGTGAACGCGCCGCACTCCAGGCCAGAGACGTTGCCATAGGTTATCGCGAGTCATGAGTCAGGCCTCCCTTGAGGTGCTGAGGCTCCAGTATCCCTGATGAACACACGCCCGATCCGAAGCCGTCTCCGCATGGAGTTCACACAAGCGGTGAAGGTCGCGCCTGCGCCACAAGCCGCGCAGCCGGCGACGAATCGTCAGGGCAGCGGCGTCGAGAAGGATAAGCCCTTGGGGCGTTCGGCCGAGTCCGCGAATCTGTCCGTAAAAAATGCAGCCTGCCTCGTGCAACTGGGCCAGCAGGACGCCAGCCTCACGCAGAATGCCGTTCCTCGCTTCCTCGTCCTGAGAGCGCGCCAACCATTCATCGAGAGGAGTGGCACCGGGCGGAGGTCGCGTCAGCAGAAAGGCGCTGACGCGATTCTCGGACAGGGGCCGTTCACCAGCAGCGAGGACGCGCGGCGCCTCGATGCCGAAGCGTTCGAGACGATTGAGCAGGTTCATTTGCCAGCGTTCAGGGGAAGTCCAGGTTCGGCGCCTCACTCCTCGCCTTCGCCACCACGACAGCCGATGACAGCGACGAATGAGGTGACCGTATTCCCCATCCGGCAGCGCGACGGCACAGTCTTCGACGTGTGTTTCGAGCAGGAACGGTGGCGGAGTTTCCGGCCAGAGGCGACGGAATGCAGAGGTCACACGAAGGGCGTCGCCATCGAGGCAGAGCAGGCTCTGCGATGGCCCTTCAGCCGATCCCTTTATCTTCGCTTGAATGTGCCGGCGCTGGCGCAGGCGATTCACCTCCTGGCGAATGGCGTCCGCTCGCAAGCGTGGAGCGAGAGCGCCCCGGTACGCTCTGACAAACACCATCAAGTCGGTGCGCGTCATCGCGTCCAGAGACAGGGTTGCGGCCAGGGTGGCCAGGTCGCGCCAGGAGGAGTTGCTCTTGCGAGTCGCACGCTGCCAGTCGAGGAAAATCGGTTGCAAAGTATCGGGAGCAATAAGGACGTGATGGGCGTAGAGATCGCCATGAATCGTCCCCGATGCGTGAAGTCGCCCGAGAGCGCCTCCAAGAGCGCGAGCGAGCCGGCGACGGCGGCAAGGATCGTCCCTGAGACTTTCGAGCAGGCGAGGCAAGGGAGTTCCCCGATCAACCGCGCGCACGAGGAGGAACGCCTGTCCGTCCGCCAACTCACCGGCCGCGATCCAGTCGGGACAGAGGTCGAAGCGGGAACGCAGCACCTGCGCTTCCCGCCACGACTTCGATGACAGGCCGAATCCCGCCCACAGGTTGCGAAGTCTCTCCCGCCAGGGAACCCGATGTTCGCGCTTCAGATAAGCCGTCATGCCTCCTAAATCGACCCGGCTCACCTGACGATCCGGATGGCCGCTGACGATCTCCTGGCGCAGCGCGAGGAAGTCGCGAGCCTCGCGCAGCCCGGCTCGCTGCAACAGAGCGGCATGGGCGGGATTGACCAGAAGACGGGAGGATCGCGGCAGACGAATCATGCGCTGGATCGCGTCTCCCTCTGGTGAGGAGGATGAGCGGCGAGTAGATGAACGGCGGAGGCGAACACCTGACCCGGCGTCAGTTCCTTCATGCAGCGGTGATGCCCCAGCGGGCAGACGCGCTGCTGGCACGGGCCGCAGTCGAGTTTCTTCTGCAAATGAACGGCACGCGGAAAGTACGTCTCGGTCCATTCGATGTGCGTGGCCCCGAAGAGCGAGAGGACGGGCCGATCGAAGGCGGCCGCGAAGTGACGGGGGCCGCTGTCCGTCGTGATAAGCAGATCGGCCCGGCGAACGCACGCTTTGGTTAGCCCCAGCGAGAGGTGATGCTCGGCGAGTCCACGAACATTCGGATGATTCGCGTCCTTGATGATTTGCCGGCACTGCTCGCGTTCCGAGGGTCCGCACAGCACGAGGACGGCGCTGCCGCGCTGCCGAGCCAGGTCGCGAGCCAACTGCGTGAAGTATTCGCAGGGCCAATGCTTCGACGCGCCGAACGCGGCTCCCGGATTGAGACAGATCACCTCCGCGAAACGATCCAGCCCCTCGCGTTGCCAAACGTCGTCGGCATCCGCCTCATCCGCGTGCGTCGTGAACAGTTCCATGCGATGACCGGGATCGGGACAGCCAGCCCGCTCGGCGAGCAAGTTGTAGGCGTCAAGTACCGGACTCGGAAGGAGCCGCCCCTGGGCATCGCGGACGGGAGAGACAACGTCGGTCAGCAGGAACGAGCGCCCGTGAAGCGCGTGTCCGATGCGCCGCTTGCAGCCGCCGAGCCAGGAAATCAGAGCGGTGCGAAACGAGTTCGTGAAGAGGATCGCGAGGTCAATGCCGCGCCGGCGCAGTTGCCAGGCGACAGCAGGGACGCCTTGCGACCAGGGCTTGCCGCCGGCGAAGATCATCTCGTCGAGCCAGTCGCTGCCCTGGAGCACGTCGGCGACATAGGGCTTGAGGACGCCGACGATGTGCGCATCGTGGAAATGCCGCCGGATGGCGCGCAGAGCGGGCGTGGCCATCACGGCGTCACCGATCCAGTTCGGAATGAAGACGGCAACATTCATCATGCGCGTTTCCACTGTCTTGCCGCTCGCGGCGTAGCGCTCTTCTACTCCGCTACGCGGCTCCGAGGAGTTTCAGAATGCCCGTGGTCGAGTAGCCCTCGCGCAACGAGGCCAGATGAACCCGTCCGCCGTAGGATTCGACGTAGTCGGCCCCGACCACCTCGTCGCGATGATAGTCCGCTCCCTTGACGAGTACGTCGGGCCGGACGCTGCGAATCAAGTCGATCGGCGTCGCTTGATCGAAAACCGTGACGTAATCGACGGCTGACAGAGCGTTGAGCACTGCCGCTCGAGAATGAGCATCGTTGACCGGACGCTCCGGTCCCTTGAGCGTCCGAATGCTGGAATCGCTGTTGAGGCCAACAACCAGCAGATCGGCCTGAGCGCGTGCTTCGCGCAGATACTGGACGTGGCCGACGTGCAGCACGTCGAAACAGCCGTTGGTGAAGGCGACGCGCTGGCCGAGCCGGCGGCGACAGTCGATCTCGTGGAGAAGCGTCTGGCGCTCGAACAACTTCTCCAGGCCGGCACCGTGTCCCCCGTGCATGACAGGGCCTGACGCGAACAGGTCGCGCAGGATCTCATCGCGCGTGACAGTGGCGACGCCGACCTTCTCGACTTCGAGTCCGCCAGCGATGTTGGCCAGTCGAATAGCCGCATCGTAGTCCGCGCCGGACGCCAGCGCCATGCCGAGGACGGCCATGACCATGTCGCCCGCTCCAGTGATGTCGTAGACCTGGCGCGGCCGGGTTGGGAAGTGGTGGCGCCGGCCATCGACATGGCACATCACCATGCCTTCCTTGTCGAGCGTGACCAGGCCGGCTTCGAGATCGAGCATCTCGCGCAACTGAATCGCGGCTTGCAGCGCGTCCTCGACGGTATGCAGCACGCGATGGGTCGCCAATCCCGCTTCGAGGCGATTCGGCGTGATGGCGGAACAGCCGTGATACTTGCGATAATCGTGGCCGCGAATCGGATCCGCCACGATGCGGACGCCACGCCGGCGAGCCGCCTCCACCAGCAGCAGCATCATGCTGGACGAGCAAACGCCCTTGTCGTAATCGCTGACCAGGACGACGTCGGCCTTCTTGAGCTTCTCCTCGAGAATGCCCATCATCTCTCGCTGAAGTGCATCGCTGATGGGGTCGCGCGTCTCGTAATCGACGCGGACGATCTGCTGCGGATGGCGCGACTGAGCGCGGCCGATGTAGCGTTCCTTGACCGTGCTGAGCCGGTCCTTATCGGTCACGACGGCCTCATGATCGATGCCAAGATCGGTCATGATCTGGCGAATGTGCGAGCCATCGCGATCCGAACCGACGACTCCCGCGAGCGAAACGCGAGCGCCCAGGGCGCGGAGCATGGTCGCGACGCTGCTCGCGCCGCCGAGGCGCTCCTCGCGCCGATCCGCCTGAAGCAGCAGCACGGGCGCTTCCTGGCTGATACGTGCGGCGTCGCCCCAGATATAGCGATCGAGCATGACGTCGCCGACGACCAGGACGCGCGGCTGGCCCAGGTTCTGCACCAACTCGATGAGGTCTCCGTTCATCGTGTGGTCCTCCAGGTGCGTTAGGCCGCAAGTGGCGTGGTGAGGGCGGCGTTCGCCAGACGCGAGGCGACGGCGGCATGCAACAGCGGAATCAGCACCTCGTGATGTCCCGTCAACTGAATGCCAACGGCGGCGGGACGATCGAGGACGTTGACAGCGCTGCGATACTGCACCTGCTTATCGAGGTTGATCGTGGCCAGGCCGTCGAGGGAATGGCCGAAATTGCGGACGACGCTCACCGCCTTGAGAAAGACTTCCGGCAGCATCACGGCCGAGCCGAGGTTCATCCAGACGCCGCGCTCCATCGTCGAGACGACGCTGCACACGTTGCGGAAGTCGATGAGGGATGCCTCGCCCAGAGCGGCGCCCGAGACGTGCGGATGCATGTGGACAATGTCGGCCCCGAGAGCGACATGGACCGTGCAAGGAATGCCGGCGCGATACGCGGCCAGGAGCAGGGAGTAATCGCCGTGCGGACAATCGAGTTGATCGAGATGCCGGCCCAGCCCCCAGCCGAGTCCGCGTCCGTCCTGAGCGCCCGCCTGAGCAGCGACGGCGTAGGCGTCAGCGGTGTCTCGCGCGAAGCCGAACTCGCCCAGCGGCAGGCTCTTGGCGACGTCCTCGCTGGTCTTGCCGGCGATGGCCAGTTCGAGATCGTGGATGGCGGCGGCCCCATTCATGACGATGGCCTTGAGCAGGCCGCGCTGGACCCAGTCGATCAGGTAAGGGCCGCAGCCCGTCTTGATGACATGGCCGCCGATAGCGGCGACGATGGTGCGGCCATCGTCGTGCGCCTTGACGAGAAGATCGCGGACGCGGCGCAGGTCATTGGCGGCGAACTGGCGGGGCAGCGAGTCGAGCCAGTCCTCGATGGTCGCGCCCGGTTCGAGTGGGTGGCCGAGGTCCTCGATGAACACTTTCGAGGGACGCGACTGGAGTTCGTAGGTCTTGAGTCCATTCAGGTCGAAGGGCTTGCTCATCCTTGAGGCTCCCTGGGTGGTTATTCCGCTCTCTCAACGACGCGCCGCAACTGTTCGTCAAGGGCGTCCATGCCGCTCTCAGTCAATGCTTCCAGGCGAATCCGCAGCGCCCACAAGGGACGCCCCACCAGTTCGGACACACGCAGTTTCACGAGGTCTTTCTGAGTCGTCAGCACAATCGCCTCGGCCGGCTGCCCTCCCGCCCAGCGACGCAATTCTTCCACGTCGTCGCGCGAGTAGGAGTGATGATCGGGATAGGTGCGATAGTCGCCGACGTTCGCGCCTAGGTCGGTCAGCGTCCGCCGAAAAGCCTCGGGATTGCCGAGACCGCAAAAGGCCACGACCATCTTTCCTTTCAACTCATCCAACCCCGACTCACGCTCGCCATTGACCAGCCCGACAGGCCGATGGGTCGTCTCGACGATGGCTGCTTTCGGAGCCAGTTGCGCCACGCGCTCGCGAATCCGCTTCACGTCATCGGCACTCACCTGATCGCAACGAGTAAGCACGACCACTCCTGCCCGCCTCAGGTTGCGCGGCGATTCTCGCAGCAGACCGCGCGGCAGGAGATAGCCGTGGCCCCAAGGGTTCGTCGCGTCGATCAGCACGATGTCGAGGTCGCGAGCCAGCCGGCGATGCTGGAAGCCATCGTCGAGGACGAGGACCTCGCTCTCCAGTTCCTCGATAGCAGTGTGGGCAAGCGTCACGCGGTCGGCCCCTTGCAGGTGCAGCACATCGGGGAGGTTCTCTTCAAGGACGAGCGCTTCATCGTTGGGTCCGTGTTCGGCACCGTAGCCGCGGCTGAGGATGGCGACAAGTAACTCTCGCTCGCGAAAAAAGCGTCCGACATACTCCACACAGGGCGTCTTGCCGGTGCCGCCGACGGTCAGGTTGCCAATGCTGACGACCGGCACAGTCACGCGTTCGGTCCGCTTCCAGCCGCGGTCGAAGAGGCCATTCCGCAAGCATGTCGCCCAGCCATACAGCCCACTGGCGAGGCGCAGTCCCAGGCGCAGCAACATCGCGCGAATGCCCCGTTGTCGGCCGCTGACCAGGTGGTGATAGAACTCGGTCCGAGGGGCCAAGGGGCAGCCTCGACTGCGGGTTTGTGACGACTGCTAATTCAAGAGGAAGTGTTATAGTCCGTTCGCGGAAGTGGTGTCAACGCCGATCCCTGTCTTGCCGCTTGCGGCTTAGCGGTCTTCCTGGCGAGCGCGGTCTTCCTGGCGAGCGCGGTCTTCCTGGCGAGCGCGGTCTTCCTGGCGAGCGCGGTCTTCCTGGCGAGGCCGGCCCCCCCCGGGGGGGGGGGGGGGAGACGGCCC
>JBBRIK010000142.1:0-8527 GCA_038221045.1 Gemmatales bacterium | reverse complement strand
CTTCGACAGCCAGCCGGGCTTCTGCAAGGCGACCTCCAACCAGCCCGAACGCTCCTCGAACAACAGCCACAGTCCCGTCTCGTCCAGGTCGGGGCAGCGCAACTCGATCCGCACGCGATTCGTCGCCAGTTTCACCTCGCCGATCAGCAGTTTCAGACCGCCCCAACATTTGCTCTGCTCCAACAGAAAGAGCATCTCGCGATCGACGAAGTGCCGCAGCGACTCCGCGACATGATGCAGATTATCGTGATACTTGTGCACCCGGCGGCCGTCGCTGCGGCGCTCGGCTTGCCTGAGTTTCGCGAAGAGTTTCGGCAACGTGCCCGAGTGGAAGCCCGGTTTCATGAGGCGCAACATCGACTCGCCGTGATGCCCGATCATCACGGGCTTCAGCCAGCGCCGGCGAGTAGCGCGATACAGTTTCCAATTCTCCTTGAACTCCCAGACGGCGAAACCAAATACGCCGGGAATCATCACGACAGCCGTGCCGGCAAGGAAGCCCGCCAGCCAGATGCCCACGAAAGGCTTCAGCGTCAGGGTCACGGTGGCGGTCCAGGCGGGAATCATGGGAATGATGAGCTTCGCGCCGACCGTCACGGCCGGGAAGTGCTTGATGGGATTGACCGTCGGCTCGATGAACAGGTTGATCATCAGGCGGATCAGATACGTGATGAAGAACCAGAACAGGCTCAGGATCAGTTTGTAGACGAGAGCGAATCGGCTGTCGCCCGGCCTGAAACGCAGCCACTCATCGACGGAGTACAGGATGCGTTCGATCCTGTCCATCGCCTCCCTGAAGGCGAGGATAATGAGACCGACGAGACCGGGCAGGACGTCAACGCGCAGCCAGTACCAGTTGCGAGCGAGCCAGTCGGTCGCGGCCTCCTCGGCCAGGCGTCCCCAGCGGGACCCGAGCAGCAGGAAAGCAACCAGAAAGGTGACTCCGAAGGCGGCAATGTCGTCGATGGGTCCCGGAATGCCGATGTAGGCGAAGAGCAGGGCGGCCCCCCCGGCCATCAGCAATGGTAACAGGAGCCGGCGGCGGAAGAAGACTATCGGCCCACTCTGGAAGAAGTGCTTGACGGGCGGCAAGTTAAAAAAGCCAACCGGAGCATCGAACAGGACTGTTCGTAGCACGATCCAGACGATTTTCGTTACCGCCCAGACCCAGGCGCGGAAGACAGGCACATGGAGGATCAGGAAGACGAGAAGGCCAAGAATGCCGATGGTCCACAGGGAAGGATGATGGTGCTGGGAGGGAGAAACAATCGGCGGAGGGAAAGGGGAGTCCTGGAAGTCAACATCCCAGAAGTCCTCCGGATCGAACTCCTGGCCTCCCATTTCCACAACCGGATCGACCGGTGCGGGCGGCGGTATCGTGTCCTTCGGCAGCACGAGATGGGCCACGGCGTGTCCGATGTGGACCATCTCCTGCCAGAAGATGATCAGCGCGAATGCTCCGCCAAAGGGCAGGATGAGGTAGAGCGTCAGCAAGCGGCCGAGAAAGGTGCCGAAGAGCATCGAACTGAACCGCTGCAAGAAGCGGAGATAGATTTCGCCGCGCCGATAGACGCCGTCGAGCGTGATCGCCAGTTTGCGGTTGGCCTTGAGGAGTCGATCGCCAAGGATTATCTCGCCCAGCGACGTGTCCGGCAGCTTGACTTGATTGCGGGAGATGGCGTCGCGCAGATCCCCCATGGTGAGGAAGCCGCGCTCAGTGACGCGATCCAGCAGTTCCTCGACGATCTTGCGCAGGGCGATGCGTTCCGCCTGGTTCGCCGGGTTGAAGCCAACTTCTTCAAGCGACTCGGTGAGGATGGGGCGAATCCTCTCGCGGAGGCGTTCCTCACAGTTATGGATGGCGGCGCGCAGGAGGATACCGAGCCGGCGACGGTCCTCGTCGTTGATGCGCGTCTTGGTCAGACGGGATGCTGCGGTCCGCAAGTGCTTGACCAGCAACACTTCAGCCTGAAGGGGTACCGCCCGTTTGATTGGCTTGCGGAATATCGACACTACCCATTCGACCACATCGAGCGCATACAGGTCGCGTTCGTAGTCGATGCAGACTTTTTGCAGATCGTAGAGCAGGCGAGCGGAGGGCGGCCACAGGCCCTGGGTCGCGGGGCCAAGGAGAGCGGGCAGAGCGGCACGCCACTCTTCAGCCTCACGGTCGTGCAGTTCGAGTGCGGCCTGCAAGCGCGTGACCAGACGATCGAGATCGAGCAGCGCGCCTCGGCGAGCGGCGTCGATCGTCTCGGGAGTCGCCACGTCCGCGGCGCACAGCCGCAGAATGGCGGAGCGAACGATGTTGCCGCGAGCCGCGACGGCGTCGGCGGTTTCGAGCAATTTCCGGCACTTCTCCGCTGACGGCAGACCTTCCGGCGGCGGCAGTTTCTCGGCCTGCTCCTCGGCCGGTTCGTCTTCGTCGAAGACGTCGCTATGGACGGGTTCCGGCGCTCCGGCCAGGCGCGTCGCCTGGAAGAGTGCGGAGGCATTGACGACCTCGTTGAGGATCGACTCGACGCGGCCGAGGTCTTCGATGCCGGGGAAATAGCGGTGCAGCAGGTGGCGGGCGAAGTAGCGCAACTCGAAGAACATCGCGACGAGTTCGGTGAAGCAGATTCGCAAGTCGCAAGGCGGCAGCAGGAAATTTTCATCGCGGAGGACGCGAAATATTTCCTCGACCTCGACGGGGCCGATGCGCTGGATGAACTGGCGAATGCGGCCCTCATCGAGTTTGCCCTCGTGCAGCAAGTCCTCGACGGCGAGGTCGAGACGGGCATGAAAGAGCAGCCTCCAGAAGCGGACCAGCGCCTGATCCCGAGTGTGCCGGTTCAGCCAGTTTTCGGGACTGGCGAGCAGCAGGAGGTGGAGCGGGAGTTCGCGCTGCGTGTTGATGCCGAGGTCGTCGTGGTCGGCAATGGCCAGCAGATGTTCGCGGCCGATGGTGTATGCCTTGCGATGCGGCACCTGGAAACCGACTCCGCCGATGTCGCAATCCTGTCTGATAACGCGCCGCAACAGACGCGGCGGGACCAGCAGGGCACCTCGGTCCACGTCCGTCAGGAGTTTCTGAAGTTCCGCCGCACCGATCGAGGGAGTCTGAAGTTGCACGCTCATGGATCTCAATCGCTGGTTAGGTTCGAGCCGGGGCAGCCTTACGAAGCTGTGGGAGCAACTCGAGGGAGGACGAATTTCCAATTCGTCTTCTTCGCCAGGACGAATTTCCAATTCGTCCTCCCTCAAGTTGGATCAGCCGCTTGCTTCTAACTGCCCGAGCCAACGCTCGCTATTAGATCACGGTCCCATCAGGAATAGTCGTGCCGCGCGGAATCACGACGATCCCATCGCGGATGACGTAGTTGGCTCCCTCCTCGTCCTGCACTCCCTTGTGATTGGTGATGCGCACGTTCTTCCCGATGCGACAGTCCTTGTCGATGATCGCCTGCTCGATGACCGTCTTCTCGCCGATGGCCAGGTCGGGAACGCCCTTGTTGCGGTTGGCCGTCCGCTCGCTCTCCGTCTCGTAACGGTCGGCGCCGATGACAATGCTGTCCTTGATTGTGACGTCACGGCCAATCAAACTGCGGACCCCGATCAGGCAGCGCTGCAGCTGCGCTCCGTGCTGGATCACGCAGCCGTCGCTGATGAGGCAGTCCTTGAGAGTCGCGCCGCTGACGCGCGACGCGGGCAGGAAGCGCATGCGCGTGTAGATGATGCCTTCCGGGCTGTGGAAATCGAAGGGCGGATCGTCTCCGCACAGTGCCAGGTTCGCCTCGTGATACGCCCGAATGGTGCCGAGGTCTTCCCAGTAGCCGTCAAAGACGTGGGCCATCACGCCATGCGTCTTGACGCTGCGCGGAAACACATCCTTGCCGAAGTCGGTGGCCAGCGGCTGAATGGTGAGCATGTCGAGCAGCACCTGGCGCTTGAAGAGATAGATACCCATGTTGGCCAGGTAATTGCGATTCGGATCGAGAACGCCGCGTTGCCGGAGCCATTCCGGCGGCAACTCCAGGCCGGCGAGTTGTTCGTCCTTCTTGGGCTTCTCGACGAAGCCGTTGATTCGGCCATTGGCATCCAGCCTGGCCAGGCCGAGTTCCGGCGTCTCCTTCTTGAAGACGGGCAGGACGGCGATCGTGACGTCGGCGTTCGTCGTCCGATGCGTCTTGAGCATGGCCGCGAAGTCCATTCGATACAGTTGATCGCCGGACAGGATCAGGACCTCGTCGCAGGGATCTTCCTGAACGTAGCGAATCTGCTGGCGGACGGCGTCGGAGGTGCCTTGATACCAGTCGGTGGATTCGTTGGTCTGCTGGGCGGCCAGCACCTCGACGAACGAGCGGCTGAAGGGATCGAACTTGTAGGTGTTGGCGATGTGGCGATGCAGGCTGACCGAGAGAAACTGCGTCAGAACGTAAACGCGGTTAAAGCCGGAGTTGATGCAGTTGCTGATAGGGATGTCGATGAGGCGATACTTGCCCGCCACGGGGACGGCAGGCTTGCTGCGAAGTTTGGTGAGCGGATAAAGGCGGGTGCCGCGGCCGCCGCCGAGGATGAGGCTCAGGACCTCTTTCATGACTGCCTCGAAAACAGGAGAGCGAGCGCGGGATCCGGCTCGACAGGATCGTCACGGGAGTTCGGCGTTATGCTACCACAGAAGCAGGGGAGCGGACAGCAAAGGAATTGCGAAAGACGAGGAAGACGAGTTGTGAGGGTCGCAGATCAATCGCTCCTCGTGCTCCTCGTTCCCACGCTCTGCGTGGGAACGGCTTCTTCGACGCTCTGCGTCGTCTTACGAACGGACGCTACGCAGAGAGTTCCACACGGAGACGACGCAGAGCGTCGAAGAGCACGTTCCCACGCAGAGCGTGGGAACGAGGATGAGAGGAGCGCAGAGCAAGGACTCGAATTGCGGTTGTCAGACATCGAAGACGGCGATATAAGCCCGCCTCTTGAATCGGGACGTGATTGCGGGACGGCCGAATGGCGACGCGCTTCGGGGGAGGCGGCGTCGCGGTGCGGGAGGGACGCCCCTCCTCTCGGTGACGCCCGCGAGGGGGAGTTCATGCTGACGAGGCCGTTGTTGAACCGGATTCTGCTGGACGAGGCCATGGTGCGCGGCCTGATGGACCCCGAAGCCCGGCTGATGGTCGAATGGCTGGTGGAGCACGCGGAAGAGGCGACCTGGGACTGCGATGAGACGACGTCCGATCGCATTGTCCAGCGCCTGTGCCGCCGCGCTCGGACCATCAGTCGCTTCGTCTTTCTCTGGTGCCACCAGCAAGCGCACGCCGCCGCCCTGCAACTGGCTGCGGTCGAACGATTTCCCTGGCCTTTGCCCAACGACTTGATCGATCCTTGTATACTAATGCAAGACATTCTGGCCTGGGAGGCGGACCTTCCCGGCGAGAAAGCGGCGTGAATTGGCCGCTTGCGTCCGGCGAGTCGGCAGACTAAACTTCACTTATCCGGCCAATGAACCGTTTCAACGTCCGCCAAACGTTGGCCCGACCGTCCCATCTTCCCATGAGGGGGTAGCCGGTGACTACGGCGACGAATCCGCAAATCGACATGAAAGCCCTCGAAGAAACCCGGCGTCATATCGCCAGGCTCATCGACGAGATAGGGCGACTGTCCGAGTCCGAACTGTCGCCGCCGGAATTCTACGGCGAGGTCCTCAAGCGCGTGATGATGGCGATGGCCGCCCCGGCTGCCGCCATCTGGACGACCACGCCCCAGGGCAACTTGCACCTCGCCTTCCAGAACAACCTCCGCGAAGTCGGACTCGATGAGGATGGCCGCAAAGTCCACGATGAATTGCTTCGCCAGGCCCTCCAGAACCCTCAGCCTATTTATCTTTTGCCCCACTCCGGTTCCGGCACCGCTCAGGACGGCCGGGTTTCGCCTGGGAATCCAACGAATTTCCTTTTGCTGCTTGTCCCCATTGTTCTCACCAGTGAGGTGCAGGGCTTTATCGAAGTCTGGCAGGCACCCGACCGGCCGCACAATGCCGTCCCTGGGTTCCTCCAGTTCCTCGGCACCATCTCCGATCTGGTGGCGCGCTTTCAGCGCAACCGCCGGATGGGTCAGATGGCAGGGCAGGAGCAACTCTGGATTCAGCTTGAGGCCTTCGCGCGGCAGACGCACGCTACGCTTAACCCGACCGAGGCCGCCTATCTGATCGCCAACGAGGGCCGCCGGCTCGTCGATTGCGATCGTGTCACCGTCGGCATTCGCCAGGGCCGCAAGACGCGCATCGAGGCCGTGAGCGGCTCGGACGTCGTCGAGAAACGCTCCAATCTCGTCAAGTTGATGAGCAAACTGTTCGACGCCGTGCTGGTCTGGGGCGAGAAACTCGTCTACGCCGGCACCAAGGACGACAGCCTCCCTCCCACCGTCCTCAAGGCCCTCGATGCCTACCTGGCCGAGAGCAACAGCAAGCTCCTCGTCCTGCTGCCGCTTCGGGATGAACGCGAGAAGGAAAGCAAGAAACCGTCGCGCTCCGGCCTGCTGATGGAATGCTTCGAGACGACCGAGGAGGCGCAAGAACTGATAGGCCGGCTGGAGATCGTCGGCCGGCATGCGGTTTCGTCGTTGTACAACGCCATCGAGTATCGGCGGATTCCGTTGCGCTGGGTCTGGCTGCCGCTGGCCAAGTTGCAAGAAGGTCTCGGCGGCAAGGGACGGGCCATCCTCACCCTCGTCTTCCTGACTCTGGTGGCCCTGGGAAGCGTCCTGTATCTGGTGCCGTGGACGCTCAAGATGCCCGCGCCCGGCAAATTGCTGCCCGTCACGCGCTACACACTCTATGCTCCGGAGACGGGAACGGTGGTGCGCGTCGATGCCAGGCCGAAAGACTCCTTCCAGGAGGGGTACAACCCCATCGAACTCTATAGCCAGGAGATCGCCCAGCAGTTGATCCAAACCAACACCGCGGTAAAATCAGCGCTTGAGAGCGTCGATCTGGCGAAGAAGAACCTCGGGGACGGCAACCCCAGGCCCGAGGACAAGAGGCAAATGGTGGACGCCCTCAGTCTGCTGGCGGAAAAGCAGGCCAAACGAGACGCGCTCACCCAGGGACTGTCGCTCAACCCCGAGAAACTGGGACATTTCTTCGTCCGCTTGCCGAACTTCAGCGCCGAGGAGAACGCTCGCCGCGACCGTTACCGCATCGATCGCGGGTTGGATGGCAGCAAACGCGGCATGTGGACCATGCTCAGCGCGGACGAACGCGATACTCTGATGGGCAAGAGCGTCACGCCGGGAATGCCGTTGATGCAAATCGGCGACAAAGAGGGTGGCTTCGAGATCGAACTGCGGATTCCTGAGAAGCACATTCATCAGATAGAGTCGGCGTTCAAGAGGCTGGGCGTCGAGGAACTGGACGTCGATCTGAAGGTGCGGAGTGAGCCAACGCGGACGTTCAAGGGCAAGCTGCCGCACAGGCGAATCGGCGGCTCCGCGAAGACGCAGCGCGACGACAATAATGAGCCGGAACCTGTCGTCATCGCCTACATCGTCCTGGATCACAAGGACATCCTTCCGGAGGATCGCGTCCCGGAGGAATTGCGGACGACGGGCATCGAGGTACTGACGAAGATTCGCTGCGGCGACGCCCGGATGGGATATGTGCTGTTCTACGGCGTCTGGGAGTTCATCTGCGAGAAGATCCTGTTCTCGTTTTGACGTTACCTGAGTCGACGGGGAGAAGGTTCTTGCTTGCTGTTTCGCGATCTTTTCCTCGACGTTGGAGAAGAGCGCGAAACGGCAAGCAAGAACCTTCATGTTTCCTCCTCTCTGCTGGAATCGAGCCGAACCGGAGCCACTATCATGTTGCGCACGCTCTTCTTGCTGTCCTTCCTGGGTCTAGTCGGCTACGGCGTCTATAGCTGGGCGACCGGCGGACTCGTACCGGAGACTCGAACCCCTAGCACAGGAGGGGAGAAGGAGAAGAAAAAGCTCCTACCAGGAGAGATCGAGAAGAGAGCTGTTGTGCCCGACGTGCAGCCCGAAGCACCGGTCGAGGCGCGGCAGGTGGGTACGCCTGAGGCCTTCCCGATCAAGGATCCGGCACGTCTGCTCGAACCGCTCGTCATTCCGGACGGGCGCATTGGCATCGTTCAGTTCCTCGATCTATCGAGCCAGCGGAACGGCCAGATTATGCTGCTTGGAGTCGAGGTCCCAGCCAATACGGACTTTGATGCGCAAACGATGCGCAAGGAGAAAGTCAGCTTCCTGGCCCTTGAGACGACGGAAGCGGAATGGAAGACGCTCAAGGTGCCGGGCTATCGCATTCCCAACGACACCCGGTTGTGGCGGCGCTGGCAGGAAGGCGATCCGATCGAGCCGGGCCGGGTCAAGTTGATGACCGAGACGAAGACCTTCCGTCTGCTCCAGGAGAACATGCGGGTCGAGGATGGGCAGTTGGTCGGTCTGGTCGATCCGCGCCTGACCCATGCCGAGATGGACATCAAGATCGCCAAGTTGATTGCCGGCCAGTCCGAGGTCCAGGCTTCCATCAAGA
>JBBRIK010000141.1:0-8534 GCA_038221045.1 Gemmatales bacterium | reverse complement strand
CGGCCACCGCGTCGAGCGGCTGGAACCGCTCGGCAAACCCCGCGACGGTCACCTTGTTGTCGGGGCCCCAGGTGCGTTCCTGCCGGCTCGCCAGGTTGCGGAGACTGTTGACGTGAAAGGCGGGCGGCTGTTCCCAGGCCACCAGCGTCGCACCCAGGACGGCGTCGCCTCGCTTCAACTGGCTGGCGTTGCATCGGTACATGCTCCACTGTTCCCACGGCACGCCGAGATTCCACGGGCAAGTGATAGTCGTGTAGCCTCGCGTGAGCGCCTCGGTCGCGAACGTGCTGTTGCCTTCCCAGCACATGATGATCACGTCCTTCGTCGCGAAGTTGGCCAGCCCTTCCCACTTGATCGCTTTCTTGCCGTGCTTCTTGACAAGGGCGCACACCTCGCGGACGAAATGGTCGGCCAGTTCGCTGTCATTCTTGAGGCGATGCTTTTCCATGAACGCCTTGTAGCCGGGGTGCAGCGACAGCCGGCCGGAGGTTACCTCATCGCTGCCGATGTGGAAGTACGGCGACGATTGGAACACGTCGCACATCTCGCCGATGATCGTGTCGAGCGCCGGATAGAGGGCCTCGTTTGACAGGTTCATGCAGCCGATCCCCACCGGCTGCCTGGATTCCGGATTGATCGCGTCGAAGATCGCCGGGAGCGACCGTGTCGCCGCCCCCGAATGGCCCGGCACCTCGAATTCCGGCACGATCGTGACGCCGCGCGCGTCAGCATACGCAACCAGCTCTTTCAACTCCTTCAACTTGTAAACGCGAGGGGCAACGCCGCCGTGTGCGCCGTAGTTTTTGGAGCCGAGTTGCTGGTATTTCGTCGAGGGAAAGGTCCAGCCCTGGTCGTCGGTCAGGTGCAACTGGAGATAGCGGGCCTTGTAGAGCCGGCACAGTTGCACAACCTTCTTGATTGCCTCGATGGGATGGTCCTGGCGGGCCACGTCGAGCATGACGCCGCAATAGTCGGCGTGCGGCCAGTCCTTGATGGTCAACCGGGGGAAACGAAAATCGCCCCTATCCTTGCCAAGTAGTTGCAGGAGCGTAGAGCTTCCTTCCGCCGTCGCCCGGTAGTCGAACCCTGTGATGATCGCCTGTTGATCGATGGCGATGGTGTGTGCGCCGTCGGCCGTCCTCACCGGCTCGCGATTGCGCATCACCAGGATTTGTTCGCCGGTCCGGATCGCTTTATCGATCTTGAGGACGATATCGCCCTCCCGTCCTGCGCCTGTCGTCACCTTGAGCTTCAGGCAGGTCAGGAGGGCGAACTCGTGCGCGAGCACCTCGGCAAGCGGCTGGAGTTGCTCCTCGGCGGCCACAATACGGCTGTCGCCCGCGAGCTTCATCTGCCCTGCGCCAACCTCCAATTTCTTGGGCCAGGGAATCAGATGCAAATCGGGATGGGTATCGACGGGATCGGCCGCGGGAGCACCCACACCAGAAACGCCGGACGCGATCACGAGAGCCAACGCACCTACGAAGAGCTTGTTCATTGGTGTCGGTCCTGCCGAGGTTTCAGTGGGTGATGAGTCAGAGGCAAGGGGCTTACGACATCGTACCGAAAGCAGCGAAGGATCGCACGGGGGGGCGCTCTGTGGCACACTGGATGGACCTGCCAAGTTGAGGAACGAAGCCAGTTGTTTTCTTCCGGCGTCAGGACGTTGGCTGCGGATGCGGAAGGCGGTAAGCTGTTCCTCTGAGACGTTTCCGCGCGATTGTTGCGCCGAAGGGATCGCTATTCGACGAGGTTGCGGACACATGAGTACGACCACAAACGGTTTCAAGGTCATCGGCACCCGGCCGATTCGTCACGATGGCGTCGATAAGGTGACGGGGCGGGCGATTTACGGCGCGGACGTCCAGATGGCCGGTTTGCTGCATGGCCGCATCCTTCGCAGTCCCATTCCGCATGGCCGAATCCGCTCCATTGACGCCAGCAAGGCGCTTGCCCTTCCCGGCGTCGAGGGCATCGTCACGTCCGCCGACCTCGCCGATCCCGGCAACCGGATCGCCGAGTTGGGTGAAGGCGCGGTCAACCTGTCCCATCTGAGCAGCAACTGCCTGGCACGCGGCAAGGTGTTCTACAAGGGGCAGGCCGTCGCCGCCGTTGCTGCCGTCAGCCCGCACATCGCCGAGGAAGCGCTCAAACTGATCGTCGTCGATTACGAACCGCTGCCGCATGTCACCGAGGTTGTCGCGGCCATGCAGGACGCCGCGCCGCTGCTGCACGACGACCTCGAAACGGAGTCGCTCGGCAAGTCTACTGGCAAGCACTCTAACATCGCCAAGCACATCCAGTTCAAGAAGGGTGAGGTCGCGCAAGGCTTTGCTGGGGCCGCTGTCGTCATCGAGCGCGAGTTCCACACCGCGACGGTACACCAGGGCTACATCGAGCCGCACAGCGCAACCGCTCTGTGGAATGCCGATGGAAACGTGACTATCTGGTGCAGCACCCAGGGAGCGTTCACGGTGCGGGGGCAGGTGGCGGAGCTGCTGAAACTGCCGGTGTCGCGCATCAAGGTCGTGCCGACGGAGATCGGCGGCGGCTTCGGCGGCAAGATCCGCGTCTACCTCGAACCCGTCGCGGCGGCCCTGAGCAAGAAGACCGGCAAGCCCGTCAAGATCACCA
Organism: Gemmatales bacterium; assembly: GCA_038221045.1. Lineage (GTDB taxonomy): Bacteria > Planctomycetota > Planctomycetia > Gemmatales > Gemmataceae > JBBRIK01. The sequence continues at coordinate 5,900 of JBBRIK010000141.1, read as the reverse complement.
TGAATCGGGCCGAGGTCTTCGAGTCCACCGGCCCGACGCCCGCTTCCTACATCAAGGTGAAGATGGGAGCGGACAAGGCCGGGAAGCTGGTCGCGGCCCAGGCGTATCTCGCTTATGAGGCGGGTGCCTTTCCTGGTTCACCGGTCGGTCCGGGGGCCATGTGCATCTTCGCCTGCTACGACATTCCCCACGTCCTCGTCGATGGCTACGACGTCGTCGTCAACAAGCCGGCGACTTCCGCCTATCGCGCTCCAGGAGCGACCAACGCTGCCTTCGCCAGTGAAACCGTCGTCGATGAAATCTGCGAGAAGCTGAAGATCGATCCGCTCGATTTCCGCATCAAGAACGGCGCACGGGAAGGAACGCGCCGCGCCGATGGTCCGGTCTTTCCGCGCATCGGCATGATCGAGACGGCCGAGACGGCGAAGAAGCATGCGCATTATGCCGCACCCCTCACCCCCACCCCCTCTCCCCAGGATAGGGGCGAGGGGAGTGTGCGGCGGGGACGCGGCGTGGCGTCGGGCTTCTGGTTCAACATCGGCCTGAAGTCGAGCGCCACTGCGAGCGTCAACGCGGACGGGACAGTCAGCCTGGTCGAGGGATCGACCGACATCGGCGGCAGCCGCACCTCGATCGCGATGCAGTTGGCCGAGGCGCTGGGCATTGGCTCGGAAGACGTTCGGCCTGCCGTCGTGGATACCGACTCGGTCGGCTACACCGACGTGACCGGAGGCAGCCGGGTCACCTTCGCGACCGGCTGGGCTGCCTACGAGGCGGGCCAGGACATCAAGCGGCAAATGATCGCTCGCGCCGCTCTTATCTGGAGCGTCAATCCCGAGAAGGTGGCCTACGAGGACGGTACGCTGCGCTGTGTGAGCGACGACAAGAAACGGCTAACGTTCAAGGAACTGGCCGACAAACTGCACGCTACCGGCGGCACCATCGTCGGCCGGGCCAGCGTCGATCCGACCGGCGTCGGCGGCGGCTTCGCGACACACATCGTCGATGTTGAGGTGGACGTCGAGACCGGCAAGGTGACGATCCTGCGCTACACGGCCATTCAGGATGTCGGCAAGGCGATTCATCCCAGTTACGTCGAGGGTCAGATGCAGGGTGGCGCTGTGCAGGGCATCGGCTGGGCGCTGAACGAGGAATACTTCTACAACGCTCAGGGCGTGATGGCAAACGCGAGTTTTCTCGACTATCGAATGCCGACGGCCCTCGATCTGCCGATGATCGACACGGTGCTGGTCGAGGTGGCGAATCCGGGGCATCCGTATGGAGTGCGCGGCGTCGGCGAGGTGCCGATCGTGCCGCCGCCGGCCGCTGTTGCCAACGCGATCTATCACGCGATTGGTATTCGCATGGAGCAGTTGCCGATGTCGCCTGGCCGGGTGATGAAGGCGCTGCTCGCGAAGAAGTGAGGACGGCATGGCTCTCGTCTGGATTCCGCCACTGCTGCGCGATCTGACTGGCGGACGCGAAAGTGTCACGGTGCCGGGAGCGACCGTGCGCCAGGTGATCGAGGCGCTGGAGAGGGCGTATCCGGGAGTGCAAGCGCGGCTGTGTCCAAATGACGAGTTGCGTCCTGGCCTCGCTGTTGTCATCGACAGTCAGGTGGCGCGGCTTGGCCTGTTGGAATCGGTCGGACCGGACGCCGAGGTCCACTTCTTGCCTGCTATCGCCGGGGGATAAAAGGCCGAAATCGAGAAGAGGCGATGGTATGATGGAGGCGGAGAAAGGCATTCAAGAAAATCAGGAGAGCGGCCATGAACGCTGTCCCGCTGGTGATGTATGGAACAGTCAAACCCGATGGGAGCCTCGAACTGGAGGGGAAAACAGAGTTGCCCCCTGGACGTGTTCGCGTGGCTTTGACCGTCATGGCTGAACCCACTCAACCGAAGGAAAGTGTCTGGAAAGTGCTCGAGCGAATTTGGGCGGAACGAGAAGCTCTCGGGATGCCCTCGCGAACCCGGGAGGAGATCGACGCGAGTGTGAACGAACTCCGCGACGAACTGGAGGAACATGCCAACGCGATCGAGGCGCTTCAAGAGGAATCTGCTCGCGAGAGGGAGAAACGAGGGTGCTGATCTATGTGGATGCCAACATCGTCATCTACCTGATCGAGGCCAAGCCGACCTGGGGTCCAAAAGCGGCTGCACGGATTGCAATTCTACTGGCAGCCAGCGACACAATGGCCGTCAGTGATCTGACTCGCCTCGAATGCCGTCTCCTTCCCCTGGCTAACAACGATCTTTCCACTTTGGGTCAATTCGACGCCTTTTTCGCAGCCCCTGACGTGCGGATTCTGCCATTGCCCACGGCGGTGTACGATCGCGCGACAATGATCCGCGCCCGGTATCGGTTCAAGTTGGCGGACTCGCTTCATCTGGCGTGTGCGGTCGAGGCAGGATGCGATCGGTTTTTGACGAACGACGTTCGTCTGAGCAGTTTCCCGGAGATCACCGTTGAGGTTTTGCCCTAATAGTGCAAACCCTGCCGAGCCGAGCCGGACTGCGAGGTCAACTTCCTGCCCGCGATCACGGCGGCTGCGTTCTGTCGGCTCAGCAGCTTTGGTATGATGCCCGCAGGGAGTACAACTGACCCGTGAATCGCGAGGAGGGGAGCATGACTGGTACGCAGATTCTCTTGGGAACAGTCCGTCCTGATGGGGCGCTCGAATTGGACGACATGGTGCAACTTTCTCCCGGGAGAGTACAAGTTACTCTTCAGGCTGTCGCTCGGACAGGTCCGCCGCGTGAGGATACCTGGGCAGTCCTGGAGCGGATCTGGAAGGAGAATGAGGCGATGGGGCGCAAGCCTCGGACAGCGGAAGAAATCGACGCGGATATCAACGAACTGCGCGACGAACTCGAAGAACATGCCAACGCGATCGAGGCAATCCAGGAGGAGGCGGCACGCGCCAGGGAGAAGCCGGCGTGCTGATCTATCTTGATGCCAACATTGTGATTTACTTGATAGAGCAGCCGCCGAACTGGGGACCTCGTGCGACAACTTGTATTTCGGCATTGCGTGGGAACGGAGACACAATGGCGATCAGCGACTTGACTCGACTCGAATGCCGCGTCAAGCCACTGTCCGTTAACAATGTTAGCAGAATCGCACAGTTTGAAGCCTTCTTCGTTTCCTCGGACGTGACGGTATTTGGCCTGACTACTGCCGTCTGTGACCGAGCGACGGAGATCCGTGCAAGGCATCGATTCAAGTTGGCGGACTCGCTTCATCTGGCGTGTGCGGTCGAGGCGGGATGCGATCGGTTTTTGACGAATGACGTTCGTCTGAGCAGTTTCCCGGATATTCCTGTCGAGGTACTGCCCTGAAAGAGCACGCCCCATCGTGTCGAGGCGGTAGGCGATGCTCATTCTCAGCCCCCCCGTATCTCTCCCGGCCGCCTGAACTCATTCCAACATGCGAAGGGAACGACGGTGTGAAAATCCCTCTCACTTGCACTTCCCCGAATGGCGTCTCGACGCGCCTTGATTCGCACGAACGCGGCACCCTCAGCCTTTGCCCAACTCCTGAGCGCGTCGCGTCGCTGCCTCGACGGCGTCCATCAACGCGGCTCGCAATCCGCCGCGCTCCAGAGCATGCAGACCGGCGATGGTCGTGCCGCCGGGACTGGACACCATGTCCTTCAATGTCGCTGGATGCAGGTTCGTTTCGAGGACCATCTTCGCCGTTCCCAGCACCGTCTGCGCCGCCAGCGTCAGGGCGGCTTCGCGCGGCAAGCCCATCCGCACCCCGCCATCTGCAAGCGCCTCGATGATGACGGCGACGAATGCCGGACCGCTGCCGCTCAACCCCGTCACGGCGTCGAGCAGCGACTCGGGAAGGCGAAAGGCCCGGCCCACGGCGTTCAACAGACGATCGACGAGAGCGACATCGTCAGTCGTCGACGTCTCGGCAGGAGCGTAGCCAGCGGCGCTGGCGCCGACGAGGCAAGGCGTATTCGGCATGACGCGGATGAGGCGAACCATCTCGCCGAGTCCGTCGCGCAACTGCGAGAGCGTCACACCGGCGGCGATGGAGACGACAAGGTGATGCGGCTGAAGGAGCGTTCGCAGTTCGGCCAGGACGGTCTTCATCGTCTGCGGCTTGACGGCGAGGACGAGAAGCCGGCTGGCCGCGACGACCGGCGCGTTGTCCGCGACGGCGGCGACCTGCGTTTCATCTTGAAAACGTTGACGTGCCTGCGGAAACGGATCGCTGGCGGCGAGGCTGGCGGCATCGGTCAGGCCGGCGCTGAGCCAGCCGCGCGCGAGGGCGGTCGCCATCTGGCCCGCTCCGATGAAGCCGATTCGCGGCATCGCTTGCATGGGCTGCTCCTTGAAAACGAGGTTCGTGCTGGCCTCGCGGCGTCCTCCCGGTTATATCAGGATCAGCCCGGTTGAACGACCCTCCCGACGATCGACACCACCATGCATCCCGCAGACCTCTCTCCTCCTGCCTCTCCGCTCGGCAACCAGAAATGGTGGCACGAGATGACCGGCTATCACTGGTTCGTCTTCGTCGTCGCCGCCCTCGGCTGGTTGGCGGACTGCATGGATCAGCAGTTGTTCAACCTCGCTCGCAAGCAGGCGATCACGGACCTACTCGGGCCATCGTCGGGGACCTACTCGGTCGATGACTTCGCCACCTACTCAACCTCGATCTTCCTGATCGGCTGGGCAGTCGGCGGCTTGACGTTTGGCGTCATGGGCGATCGGCTCGGCCGGGTCAAGACCATGCTGCTGACAATCCTCATCTATTCAATCTTCACCGGTCTGAGCGCTTTCTCATTCGGCGTCTGGGACTTCATCCTCTATCGCTTCCTCACGGGCCTGGGCGTCGGCGGTGAGTTTGCCGTGGGCGTGGCCCTGATCGCGGAGGTGATGCCGGACCGGGCCAGGCCACACGCGCTCGGTCTGCTCCAGGCGTTGAGCGCCATCGGCAACTGCACGGCGGCGGGACTCTTCATCCTGCTCGGCTGGATGGTGAAAAACGACTCACTGAATATCACCTTCTTTGGCCATCCCGTGTCGCCGTGGCGCGTGATGTTCCTGTTCGGCCTGGCCCCGGCTGCCCTGGCGCTGCTGGTGCGACGCCGCCTCAAGGAGCCGGAGCGCTGGAAGCAGGCGGTCGCCGAGGGGGACGTCAAGAAAGCCGGCTCCTACGCCGAACTCTTCGGCGATCCGCGCTGGCGCAAGAACGCCATCGTCGGTCTGTGTCTGGCCTTCGCCGGCGTCGTGGGCCTCTGGGGCATCGGTTTTTTCAGCATCGATCTGGTGCAAAGCATCTTCGCGGAGACGTTCCGCAATGAAGGTCTGAGCGTCAATGAACTGAAGGGTCGGGGAATGATCTGGGCGGGCATCACCTCGCTGATGTTGAACATCGGTGCCTTCTTCGGCATCTACGCCTTCAGCCGGGTCACTCAGTACACAGGCCGTAAGCCTGCCTTCGCGCTGGGCTTCATTCTGGCGATGGGCAGCACTGCCTTCGTGTTCTGGAAACTGAAAGACTTCAGCGACATCTTCTGGATGCTCCCTATCATGGGCTTCTGCCAACTGTCGATTTTCGGCGGCTACGCCATCTATTTCCCCGAACTGTTCCCCACAAGATTGCGGAGTACGGGAACGTCGTTCTGCTACAACGTAGGGCGATTCGTGGCAGCGTCGGGTCCTCTGGGACTCGGCCTGCTGACGAGTCAGGTGTTTGCCGACTCAGCCGCATCGAGCGGCGATCCGAACATGCCGAGGCGGTTGGCAGGTGTCGCCATGTGTGGTGTCTTCCTGCTGGGCCTGATCGCCCTGCCGTTCGCGCCGGAGACCAATGGGAAGCCGCTGCCGGAGTAGGAGCGAAATCGGTGGTTAGCCGCGACGCGGAGTCTTCGGAGCGGAGCG
>JBBRIK010000140.1:0-8542 GCA_038221045.1 Gemmatales bacterium | reverse complement strand
GCTCGCCAACGCACCTTTAGCCGCGCCCACGCCAACACTGCCGCCCGTCGAGCAGCCGAAGCCCGCGCCTCCGCCGCCCGAGGCGAACAAGACGGGCGAGGCAGTCGCTCGTCTCAATGTCGCACGGCAGGCGGCGGGACTCGCTTCCGTCACCCTTGATCCGGAGACACGCGGAGCGAAGCTGAGCATTCCTTCTCCCTCCCCCGCCGGCATCGACGAACTGCTGGCCGATCCGGCTTCGCGGTTGCGTCTGCTCGATCCCAATCTCCTGCGCGTCAGCATTGGCGCGGAGGTAGTCCTCGGAGTTGTCGCCTCCAACAAGACGGGCATCATCCTCTATCCCACCGAGGGCCAGAAGGACGTGCCGCCGGCGTTTCCCGGCAACGAGGTCCCCGATCCGGTGCCGCTCTCGAAGGACAAGATGGCCGGCTTCCCCATCACCGTCACGTTCCCCGACCGCACCCGGCTGCGTCAGGCGACGGGCCGATTGCTCGACGCCGAGGGCAAGGAAGTGCCGGCGTGGTTCTCCAGTCCCGAGGAGCCGGCCAATCCGCAGTTCCGCAAGCACCAGGGCGAGACTCTCTGTCTGATCGCGAAGAGCGTCCTCCAGTATGGGACCACTTATACCGTCGAGATGTCCGCGGAGTCCGATGGCCGGGAGTGGACGCGGAACTGGAAATTCTCGACGCTCAGCCGCGAGAAGGAGACCGAGGGAGTCGTCCCGCGCGTGCTGGCCGAGGTGAACGCCGTGCGCCGTTCCGCCGGCCTGCCGCCCCTGGCCCTCGCTGAGGGCCTGACGCGGGCCTGTCAAGCACATGCCGAGTACATCGCCCGCAATGCCGCCCGGCCCGATCTCGATCTCAACGATGAGGACCCGAAGTTGCCGGGGGCGACGAAAGAAGGCCGGCGCGTGGCGAAGTCGGCTCACGTCAGCACGGCCCCGTTCGATCCCTCCTGGCTCGTCGATGGCTGGCTGGCGTCGTTCCACTATCGCTTCCCGCTGCTGGACCGCGAGGCGCGCAAGATCGGCATCGGCGGCGCACGCAGCCCGCGCGACTGGTTCAGCGTCGTCGTCCTGGGTGATCCGGGTCCAGCGCCCTCGAAGGAGTTGCTCTATCCCGCCGACGGACAGACCGGGGTGATGCTCGAATACGAGAGCGGCGAGAAGCCCGATCCGATTCCCGAGAGCAAGGACCGGCGGGCCGGCTTTCCGATCTCGCTGATCTTTCCGCCGGACGCCCAGGTTCGCGAGGTGAAGGCGGATCTGCGGCTGAGCGGGGAGGACGTGCCGGTCTGGCTCAGCACGCCGGAGCGCCCCGTGGCCGAGGACATGCAGTTCAACAGTGTCTGCCTCATCGCCCGCCGGCCCCTCAAGCCCGAGAGCCGTTATACGGTCAAGGTGACGGCCCGCGTCAATGGCAAGCCCTTCGAGAAGACGTGGAGCTTCCGCACGCGCCCGGATTCCGACGCGGATGCGGAGACCGCTCTCCAGGCGGTGGCGCGAGTCAACCAGCATCGCCGGCTGGCGGGATTGTCGCCGGTCGTGCTGGATGCCGACCTGTCGCGCGGCTGCCGGCTGCACGCTCGCTACCTGCTGACGAACCTCGATCATCCCTCGACGCGCGGCCTGGGCATGCACGAGGAGGACGCGAAGCTGCCGGGCTACACGCCGGAAGGCAAGCGGGCGGGTGGCGATTCGGTGATTGCGAGTGGTATGCCGCCGGTGTCGTCGATCGACGACTGGTTCGCGACGTTTTACCATCGCGTGCCGCTGCTCGATCCCGAGCTGGGCCGGATCGGCTTCGGTCACATTCGCGGCGGTCCGGTCGGCTGGTTCGCGGTGCTGAACGCGACGGCGGGCCGGGGCCGAGATGCGACGATCGTTTATCCTGGCGACGGTCAGAAGGACGTGCCGCTCAAGGGGAAGGACGGCATGGGCTATCCCCTGACGGTGGCCGCTCCTTCGGGACAGACCCTGAGCGCGGCGGAGGCGCTGCTGCGCGAGAGCGGCGGCAAGGAAGTCGGCGTTCGGGTGACGACACTGGAGGGATCGCTGGTGATCGCGCCGCGCGAGCCGCTGAAGCCGGGGAAGGCGTACACGATGACGCTGAAAGGACGGCTGGAGCGGAAGGCGTGGACGCGGACATGGACGTTCAACACGGTCGCCGAATGATTCTGTCTCGACACGGTCCCCGTTCCTTTCAGCGCCCGAGGCAGTGCCTCCTCATCTCTACTTGTTCTTCTCCGTCGCAAACTTCTGGATGCGATAGCCCTCCGCATGCTCCTTGAGCCAATTCTGGGCATAAGCAGCGTAGGCTTTCGCATCGCGGGGGGGCGTCCAGCCGTCCTTGTCGGTCAGGGGCAGACGACCCAGGACCATGCGCGGCGACAACTGCATGAAGTCGTTGGTCGGCGTCCAGTCGGTCGAGGCGAGGGCTTGCAGAATCAGTTTGCTCTGCTCGGCGTCGATCGGTTCCGTCTTCGCGGCCGCCGTCTTGCGCGTGCGATACTGGGCCAGCAACATGCCGGCGGCCAGGAATCGCTCCTCCTCACTCTTCCCCTTGAGAGCCGCATCGGGGTCTTGCAGGATCTTCGTGCAGCGCTTGATGAGGGCGACGTCCTTCTCGAAATTGGGACTCTTCTTGTCGATGAAACTCAATTGGCCTGACGCCAGATAGAAGTCGCCGTCGCCGTTCTTCGTCAAGAAAAAGCAGCCTTCCTGGCCCACGGTTGCCTGGAAGGGAGCCGGCGAGATCGCCACCATGGGCGGAATGGGCACGAAACCCAGACGAATCGTCTTCGCTTCCTTGGGGGCGATCAGCGCATCGCCGATCGTCACGACGGCGATCAGATATTCGGTCTTGTTTTTGGCTCCGGGGAAGGGAGCGGCCAGGACGGTCTTGTCCTCGATGGCCGTCACCTTGCCGGTGACGACGAGGTCGGCGGTCGCGACGCGGTTGGGCAGAGGCAGGGCATCGGCGGGGAGCGTTCCGGCCCTGCCTGGCAGGGCGAGGGCGAGAAGAAGGAGTCCGGCCGTGTGGATGAGTCTCGATTGCGGCATGGAAGAGTCCTCATAAGGGAGTGGAGTCAGGAACGCCATAAAGAGAAGGCGAGCGGGGTCAGTAATGACCCCGGTGGGACGCAACTACCGGGGTCATTACTGACCCCGCTCGCCTGGTAAACAACCTATCTTAATGGCGTCCGAGTGGTGTCCGCTATTTTTCCCGACATGCTCCTGGGTCAACTTCAAACTATAACCCGGAGCCATCGGTGTGTCGTTGAATTCTGAGAACCGGAGATCGCTCCGCTCAGGGGGACTTCGGCTTGCCTTTGCGGCGGGGCGGCGGTTTCTGGGAACGAAGCCCCTTCTCGAGCAACCATTCATCGGCCCAGGTCTTTTCCGCGCCGAGCAGCGGCGGATCGGGATCGACGGCGTAGTTCAGCGTCCCCTCGTAAGCTCCATTGCGAAAGCACTGCTCGACCAGGGCCTGCAAGTCCAACGGCACATCTGCATCCGTAGGCCGCAGGGGTATCTTCACGATGGGGAGACGAGCCCACAGCGGCATCAGGTAGACCTCCGCCTGGCCGCGCCGTGTGGTACGCCGGACACAGGTCATGTACCCCGTCCGGCCATGGGGCCTGATGTGTCCTAACGGAAACGCCAGCGTATGTGTGCCGAAGCGATTCAGGTCGATCTCGACGAGGTTGGTGTCCGAGGAACAAATCTCGCGCTGCTTGCGCAGATACTGCGCGCGGTTGGGGCCGGGCGACTTGTTGCTCGGGCTGAGGATTTCGATGACAGTGACGACCCGATTGCCGCTCTCGCGGTCGATGATTTCGAGGAAGGTTTCGGATTCGGATTCGGTCTCGGTGTCGATAAGGAGTGGGTCTGCGGTGGCAACGCTCGCTTCAGGCCGCGATTCCATTCCCCGTTTCAACTCCGGCCTGTATTCGACGACTCGGACATCGGGAAACAGCGGATGATCGGCGAATCCGGTCGGTGTTTCGAGAAGGACGCGCTCCTCGACGCGGGCGCGCAACGAGCCAGGAAGGACGCCCTGGAGCGCATCGCGAGAGTAGATGATGAGACTGGCATGGATGTCGCGCCAGTGGGCTTCGAGGTACGGATCCATTCCGGGGAAAGGACTCGGCATAAGTTAGTCTCCGTAGGCGAACAGAGAAACGAGAGGCTGCGGTGGATCATCTTACACGACGACGCGGCAAACCGGTGACGGCCCACGATGTTCCGAGGAGGCAATGACCGTGAAACGGATCACCCGCAATCGAACGCTCACCCCTGAAGAACCCGCCAAGTACAAGGCGATTCGAGAGCAGGTCGCCGAGGAACTGCCCGAGTTGATCGCCCGCCACCACGAGCGTATGGCGAGCCTCGACCCTCTGCAGGAATTGCTCGTACAACTGAAGGCCGCGCGCGAGGCGAAGGGCCTGAGCCTTGCCGACCTGACGGAACTGACCGGCATGGACCGCTCGGCGCTCTCGAAACTCGAAACCGGGCAACGGGCCAACCCCACCGTGGAGACCCTGGTGCGCTACGCGGAGGCCGTGGGCAAGCGTCTCGTCGCCTCGCTGGCGGACGCTCAAGAAGAGGAAAGTGTTCAATAAGCCGCACCCCTCGTCAGGCACGATCTCGTAGTCGTTAGTGGTGGGCGGTCCATAGCAGCCAGCGTCCTCTCAACTTGAGCCGAGGAGGACCGCTTGATACTGCGGAGGCACATCATCCCAGGCGGCCAGGTAGGCTGCTTCCAGCGGGACAGAAACATAGTTTTCCCGGGTGAGGAACAACGGCATCGGCGGAATCGGCTCACCGGCGGCGAAGTGAGCGACAAACGCCTCGACGACTACCCCGCCGATATAGGCCACGGCAGTCAAAGGACGCTCGCTGCCCAGCATGTACTCCGCGGTTCCGATCTCGTTCAGCACGGCCCCATGGATGCCTTGCGGGTCACGGTGGCCTGGAGGGTGAATATCGATGAGCAGAAGGTGAACTCCACCATCGAGGGCCGCGACAGTCTTGTCGAGGAACGATCGGATGGCGTGCCAACTCGATTTGTTGCCCGGCGACAGGACCTCGATCATGGCCACAATGCGGTCATTGCTTGTGTGCCGGATCACGAGGGTTCGCTGAATGCGCGCGTGAGAATCCCGTGCAATTGTCGTTCGGGTATGGACGACGGGCGGGGTCTCGGTCAGCGTCGCGGTCCCGGCAAGAGGGCCTTCGAGTTCCGGGGTCGTGCCAGCCATCTGGAGCGTCAGGACATCCGGCGCGCCAAGGTCGGCGCCGAATTGCTCGGCCATGACATAGTAACCCTTGGGGAGAAGTCCGCGCGCGAGCGCACGCTTGATCTCCAATACCCAGGAGTAATGAAAATCGTGAAAGGTGCCGTCGCTGACTCGCGTCCAGTCATGCACTGGCATAATGTTGCTCTCTTCGCCGAGGAAGGCGCGGAAAAGGTTCAATCATTATCCCGAATCACAGCCTGGAGGGGATTGGGTCGTCGAATTCAATGCTGGCGATTGAATTCTTCGCTTCCTCCGGCGTGAGGAGGAGCAACAGACTGATCTCGGCTGAGGCTTCTTCCGGCAGCTTGTCCAGGCAGGCCCAGACTTCCTCCTCACGTTGCGCGCGTGTCCTTCCTGTGAACTCCGGGTTCAGAACCCGGATTCGTACAGAGACGGAGTTTTGCCGATATGCCTCGATTTCCGCATTGGGATGAACTATATCGTATTCGCCAAGGGCGTTCTTGATCTGGCGCAAGATGGGATCCGGACGCTTGACTCGCAGTTTGATGGTCATGTTACATTCTCCCATCCGCCCAGATGGCGATAGCAACGACCGAATCCATGAATTCATCGGCATCGCGACTTTTCATCGAGCCCGTCGCATAACGCAGGTCTGTGGACCACGAGGCGACCCGCGATAAGTGTCGGGTGATCCCCCGTGGGATCGCCGCCCTGACATGCCGTCTGTAGAGTGCGCCCAACCACTCGATATTGTGCGCCCGATTGCCTCGAAACTCGCCAAGCAATTGACGCCGGAGGCCAGGGGCCACGCTAGCAAGGACCAACGCCTTCAAGAAACATTCTACCGTATAGCCTGCCAGGTACACCGCTCCTGTCGTTCGATTCGCCTTGAGCAGCAGTTGCGAGTCGTCGAAGCGCTGCTTGGCCGCACGGTAATAGAGCTTAGCCTCAGCTACTTGTGGCAGCGCCATTATTGACGTTCCGGAATGCGAAGGCCTTGAATGACTGACGACGCCCCGTCAGCGAGGGCGACAAAGGGGACATTCAGTGATGCCTTCACTAAGCATGGATATCCCTTGTCCCAGGCGGCCCACGACGTGTTCGCCCTCCGAAGGGCCAGCGGGAGTCATATACCGCGTACGCTGCACCACAGACCAGCATCGCAGAGAGGGCGGACGCTCGCATTCGTCTCCGTGAGCCTTCATCCCCGGTTGACAGGACAGCACCCACGACGGCGATCCCGCCCCCAACGAAAAACAGACATGCCCCAACCACGACACGCCACACAGGACGAGTTGAACCCGCGCTGAAGGAGTGAGGGCTGCCCAACACCTGAAACGGGTCAGGGGTCTCAGGTTCGTCAGGACTCCCATTCCATGCGACTACCTCCACGTCGGACCCTTGTTTTCCGAGCGCGTACCACGATGCCTATTGGGATACGTCAGTTATGGGCGGGTCTTCACGGCGTGGCTCTGCTGCGCGAAACGCCTTGGCGGCCGGAAGCAGTTCCTCCTCCAGCAACCTCACCATGCCATCGACATCCGCAGTGACCGCGTAGAGACGATACCACAGCCCCGGGTACTCTCGCCAGAACATCGGGTCTACCTGGAGGGCCATGTTGAGCAATGCCCCAGGGAACATGTCACCGGCGGCGAACGGCTCGTACTCCAACACGTCGAGGGCCATCGGCATCAGGATCGGGAGGCTGATTTGCTGGCCGAGCATGAATCGGAGGTCTTCCGGTGTGAACTCGCGCAACGACTTCTTGCGGAGGCGATGACTGTTGGTGACAACATAGGACGAGTAAGCAGGTTCACCCCAATCGACGCCCTCGACTTGATCCAGATTCTGTTCGGGCCAGTTCATCCCTTCCACAACGCAAAACCCTCCACCGTTTGATTCCCGCTACGTTGCCCCTTTTCATGAGCTTCGCCCTCTCGGGCCAGGCGTTCGACCAACTCAAGCGCGTCGGCGCCGGCACGTTGCCAGGCGCCGAGTTCCGCTTGCAATTCCGGCGGGACTTCCAGGGGCGCATCCACGACGTGGATTTCCAGGAGGGTCCCTTCCGCAAGAGGAGTGCTGGGAACGATAACACCGTTTCTCACGATGCCCGAAATCGTGATGGACATGAACGGTCCCCTCCCTGTTCAGACCCCGGATCGTGGAGCCGACCTGTAAAGAAAACAAATCTTCTTCCAGGATAATCGACCGGTGACGGCAGGAGAATACGAATCAGCCATCGTTCCACGTTCCCCTGCCGCGATCAATAGCGCGTGCTACAACTGTCTGAACAACTCCGCCGGATGAAGCGTCCTCCGCCCCGCGAAATGCTCGATCTGCATCCGGCACGAAAAGCCCGGCGCAACGACGACTGTCTCCGGACTCGCCTGGCGGATCGACGGAAAGAGCCGTTGCTCGCCGACAAGGCGTGACACTTCGTAATGCTCGCGCTCGTAGCCGAACGCACCGGCCATGCCGCAGCAGCCGGCATCGAGGTCCACCACCTCCGCCCCCGGAATCCGCCGCAAGAGACGCAGCGCCGGCGCCATGCCGACCAGCGAACGCTGATGACAGTGGCCCTGCACGAGTACCTTCTTCGGTCCGGCCCGAAAGGACAGCGAACCCGCGAACTGCTCCAGGCATTCCTCAAACGTCAGACACCTCGCGGCGACGACCTCGGCCTGCCGCCGCGATTCGCCACGCAGGAGGGCCGGATAGTCGTCCTTGAGGGTGAGGATGCAACTCGGCTCGCACGCCATGATGGGCTTGCCACTCGCGGCCCAGGGATACAGGCTCTCGACGTTGTGCCGCGCCTGCCGCACTGCCTCGTCGAGCAGGCCGCCGGAGATCAGCGGCCGGCCACAGCAGCCCAACCCCGGCGGCCCGAGCGTCACTCCGCAACCTGCCGCCCTCAACAACGTCGCCGCCGCGAGGCCGATGTGCGGCTGATAGTAGTTCGTGAACGTGTCGGGGAACAGCAGCACCTGCCGCGTGAAATCTGCTTCACCCTTCATCGCCTCAAAGCGATGACGCAAGGAGCGATGGACGAAGCGCGGCGGGAGGCGACGACGGTCGATGCCCAGCAATTTCTCGTTGAGCCAGCGGACAGGACGACTCCGCGCAAGCCAGTTCGAGAGCGGTGCCAACCGGCTGCCCCAGCGGCTCAGCGAGGCGACACGGGCCAGCATTCGCGTCCGCAATGGCACCCCATGCTTGCGCTGATACTGATGCAGGAACTCCGCCTTGAGACGGGCCATATCGACATTCGTCGGGCATTCAC
>JBBRIK010000139.1:0-8555 GCA_038221045.1 Gemmatales bacterium | reverse complement strand
ATAGTACGTCTTCGAGTAGGAGCAAGGGATATCGCTGCCGCGCTTGATGATCGGATCGAGGTAGACGCGATTGGTCCGCTGATCGATCGGGTTGGCGCAGAGCGAATGCTCCAACTTGACACTGTACGCCTTGTCGTCGAGTCCAGGCGCGCCCTGAAGAATGGCCGCCACGATGGCCGCCCCCTGGGCCACGCAGGTCATCGGATCGACGCGCTCGAACGACTCCGGCTCCCGCCCGCCGAGCTTGTCGGACACGAACTTGCGGATGAAAGGAATCTTGCTCGTGCCGCCGACGAGCAGAATGCGATCGATGTCGCGCGGCCGCAGACCGCGCAGTTTCATCGCCTCGTCGATGGCCGTACCCGACTTGACGATCAACGGCATGATGATCTTCTCGAACTCCGCCCGGTCGATCGGCTCCTCCAGGCTCAGATGCCGTTCAGGGACCAGTTCCGCCCTGCGCGCCGTGGCGCGATTCTCCTTCGATAGCTCGATCTTCGCTCGCTCGCAGGCCAGCATGAACTGTTGCTTGTACGGAGAGCGGAGAATGTCGAACCCAGTCTTCTGCTCAAAGCGCTTGGCGAGTACCTCGGCCACGGCTGCATCGACGTCATCGCCGCCGAGCTTGCCGATGCCCTTGGAGGATATCTCCTCGAAGATGCCGTGATGGATGCGCAGGATGGTCACGTCGAGGGTGCCGCCGCCAAAGTCGTAGACGAGGACCGTCTGATCGGTCTGGGCGTTGAGGCCGTAACAAATGGCGGCGGCGGTCGGCTCGTTGATGAGCGTCAGTACCTGGATGCCGGACGCTCCGGCGCAGAGCTTGGTCGCGTGACGGGCCAGGCCCTTCGAGTTGGCCGGGATGGTGACGACGCCCTTGGTGAAGCCCTCGCCGAGTTGCTGCTCGGCGTCCTTTTTGAGGAGGCTGAAGAGCATGACGGCGATCTGTTCGGTACGCAGGTTCTGGCCGACGAGCGGCACGCGCTCGGGCGTGCCGAGGATGCGCTTGATGGAACGAATGGAACGCTGTTCGTCGAAGTTCTCCTTCGCCTCCTGGCCGAGGGCGAGGGTGCCGTCGCGGCGCAGGGTGACGACGGAGGGCGTCCATTTCATGCCCTCGTGATTGGGGACGACGTCCGCCTGACCGAACTGGAAGTTGGCGACGACCGAATTGCTGGTGCCGAAGTCGATGCCGATGTAGGGCACGGCTCACCTCTATGACGAAGAACCAATGGTGCGAGTGTCTGTGCTGCTGCGGGACAGCAATCTCTACACTCTAGCCGGTTTTCGCGCCGTTGAGAAGGGAGCAGTCGCTCTAATTCTTCCCCACCGCGCCGCGTGGCCGGAAGTGTCTCTGCCTGCTCATTCAGGAGGACGAAATGTCATCCCGGCTCGGAGCGGTTTCTCTATCTCGCGTCGGCGGACGGGAGTAAGCGGAACTGCGCGCGTTCCTCGGATGCGGATCGTTCATCCGAGCACGAAGCGCAAGCAAGGCCTCTGGCTTCCCCTTGTCTGCGCTTCGGACTCGTATTTCACTGATGGCGAACCAGCGCCAGGGTGGTATGATGCCCGCTGTTTTCTGCCGATACCTCCGTGCATCGAGATTTGCCCATGTCCAGCAATGACCCTCTTCGTCCGTCCGCGAATCCCGATCCAGTCGAGCCGCTGGCACGGCCGCTCCTTCTCGCGACGGACGGCGACGGTATGTCCATCCCCGAAACGCTGGTCCCGCCTACCGTGCAACGGCCCAGCGAGGGGGTCGCTACGCCGTCAATACCGGCCTCCGATCAGTCGGCCGCTCTGACGCTGCCGGGTTACGAGATACTCGGGGAACTCGGTCACGGCGGCATGGGGGTGGTCTACAAGGCACGCGACGGGCTGAAGCGGATCGTGGCGCTGAAGCTGATCAAGCAACAGACGGACGGTGAGACAGCAAGGATGCTGTTCCGCCAGGAAGCAGAGGCGGTCGCCGAGTTGCAACATCCGAACATTGTGCAGGTCCACGAGTGGGGCGAGTACGCGGGACAGCCGTACTTCAGCCTGGAGTTCTGCGGCGGCGGCAGCCTGGACCGCCGGCTGGGCGGCAAACCGATGCCTGAGCGCGAGGCGACGAAACTGCTGGAGACCCTGGCGCGAGCGGTTCACTACGCGCATCAGCGGCTGATCATCCATCGCGACCTGAAGCCGGCCAACGTCTTCCTGATGGAGGACGGAACACCGAAGGTGGCCGACTTCGGCCTGGCGAAACGTCTGGACGCCAGCGGACAGGCCGAGACGCAATCGATCAAGGGGACGCCATCGTACATGGCCCCCGAGCAGGCGGAGGGCAGAAAGCGCCTCGGGGCAGCATGCGACATCTACGCGCTCGGGGCCGTGCTGTACGACTGCCTGACGGGACAGCCGCCATTCAAGGGCGAGACGCTGCACGACACGCTCATGCAGGTGATCCATAAGGAACCGCGCCGGCCGTCGGAGCGAGTGCCGAAGCTGTCGCGTGATGTGGAAACGATTTGCTTGAAGTGTCTGCAAAAGGATCCAGGCAAGCGGTATGCCTCGGCGGATGCGCTGGCCGAGGATTTGCGTCGCTTTCAGGCGGGAGAGCCGATTGAGGCGCGGCCGGTTGGACGGCTGGAACGCGCGGCGATGTTGGTGAGGCGCAACCCGGTGGTCGTGAGTCTGGCGGCAACTGTCGCTGTCGTGCTCATAGTCGGTGCAACCGTTTCTATCGCGCTGGCCCTTCGAGCCGAGGAAAACGCGGAGTTGGCGACAACCAACGAGCGGAAAGCGAACACAAACGCGAAACTGGTCGAGGCGAAGGCTGACGAGTTGGAGTTGGCCCTGGCACGCAGCCTGCTGCGCCCTCTCGCCGTGAATCTGCGAGAGGACGCGCCGCTAACCGATCCAGAGATTGACTCGTTGTGGGAACTTGCGGGGAAGCAAGGACTCGGCGTGGGCTATCGCTTTGTGAAAGAAGCTTCTGGAGGCGAGGTAACTTCACGTCAATTGAGGCTGCGCGCGGGAGTGGCCCTGCATGCGGCCGTGGGTTTGGATGTAGATAAAAGAGACAAGGTGGAACGATTACTCGCGAAACGCCTGCGCGATCCGAGGATGGAGAAGCACAGGGTTGAGCTTGCCTGGGTCACTCTTGAACTCGGAATGCTTTCGTCTGAGACCACGAGAGAGGTGGCTGAGAGATTCACGCAAGCCATGACAACAACCACGGATGACGACGTCCTGCGTCCGCTGGCAGAGGGGTTGTCGGCGGTGGTGGGACGCCTTGCTCCCCAGGACACTGCTCCGTTTTGCCTTGACGCCGCCGCCTCTCTCACACAAGCCATGAGGAATAACCCGGACGCCTATGCCCTGGGTCTGCTGGCGAAGGGATGTTCCGCGGTGGCGGCACACCTCTCTCCCAAGGACGCCAAACTGTTTTGCGAAACCGCAGCCGGCTGCCTCACCCAAACCATGAGCAAAACCAGGAAATCCAACGCCCTGCTCGCGCTGGCGGAGGGATTGTCGGCGGTGGCACCGCGACTGGATCCCAAGGACGCTGCGGTCTCCTTCATTCAAGCCATGACCGAAAACACGGACGCCGACCCTTTGCGTGTACTGGCGGAGGGTTTATCGGCGGTATCGACACGCCTTGATCCCAAGGACGCTGCCGCCTTCCTCACTCAAGCCATGACCAATTCCCTCAGGCAAATCAAGACCAGAACCATAAGTTCCTCCATACTGATTCCGCTGGGGGAGGCCTTGTCAGCGGTGGCGGCACGACGTGATTCCAAGGGTGCTGTAGAAGCTGCTGTCTTCCTCACCCAAACCATGACCAAAACCACAGACCAGTACGCGCTGTACGCGCTGGCGAAGACTTTGTCAGCGGTGGCCGCGCGACTTGATCCCAGGGATGCCAAACGGTTTTGCGCCCCAGCCGCTGCCGCGCTTATCAAGGCCATGAATGAAACTGCGGGCCACCATGACCTGCACGCCCTGGCAGAGGGGTTGTCGGCGGTGGCGGCACGCCTTGATCCCACGGACGCCAGAGAGATTTGCTACGCCGCTGTCATCTTCCTCACCCAATCCATGATCAAAACCACAGTCTCCGAGGAACTGGACGCTCTGGCGCAGGGTTTTTCAGTGGTGGCGCCATACGTTGATCCCAAGGATGCTGCCAGGTCCCTCACGGATGCCATCACGAAAACCCAGGCCTCCTACGCCCTCCGCACACTGGCGGCGGTGTTGTGGACGATGGCGGCACGACTTGATCCCAAGGATGCTGCTGCCGTCCTCACTCAAGCCATGACCAAAATGGCAAACTCCGACGCCCTGAGCTTGCTGGCGGAGACCTTGTCGGCGGTAGTGGCTCGCCTTGATCCTGCGGACGCCAAACTATTCTCCGAAGCCGCGGCCGCCTCTCTCTCCCAGGCCATGTCCAACGACACCAAGAACGTTTACGCCCTTTCCCGTCTGGCGCAGGGCCTATCGGCCGTGACGACACACCTCGATCCTGAGAAGGCCAAACAGATTTGTGCCACTGCCGCCGACTCCCTCACTCAAACCATGACCAACTCCACGGAAACCACGGGATTCACCGGCTCCTTCGCCCTCGGTCCGCTGGCGGAGGGCTTGTCGGCGGTGACGGCACACCTCGATCCCCAGGACGCTGTCGCCTCCCTTACCAAAGCCATGACCAAAACCGCGGACCCCGACGCACTGCGCGAACTGGCGAAAGGGCTATCGGCCGCGGCGGTGCGCCTCGATCCCAAAGTCGCTGCCGCCTGCCTCATCCAGGCCATGACCAAACCCACGGACCCCAACGCTCTCGGCCCACTGGCAGAGGGGTTGTCCGCGGTCGCAGCACGGCTTGATCCCAAGGAGGCCAAGAAGTGTTGCGCCGCCGCTGCCTCCTTGGTCATGCAAGTCATGACCAAAACCGCCGACCCCCATGCCCTGCACTCACTGGCGAAGGGGTTGTCTGCAGTCGCGGCACACCTTGATCGCAAGGATGCCAGAGAGTTTTCCGCCGATGGAATCGCCCTCCTCATGCGAGTCCGGACCAAAGCCGAAGTCAAATATGACCAGGTCGTCCATGCGCGGAGTCTGTCGGCGCTGGCGGCACCCCTTGATCCCAAGGAGGCTATCGCCTCCCTCACCCAAGCCATGACCAAAACCACGGACTCCAACGCCTTGAAAGTGCTGCGCAACGGGCTCTGGAAGTGCCTTGCCGGTTCAGCCCCGAGCGAACTCTCTTTCCACCCCACAGCAACAGTAGGCCTAGCATCTTTCTCAACGGGCTTTTTTCTCGCCCCTGCTCTTCTCTCTCCTGTTGTTAGCCCCCCGGAGTGCCGGCTTTCGACAAACGATCTGGTCGAATTCCTCAAAAACCCTCTCTGTGTTGGCCAGGCTCGGCGCGTCATCCTCGATCAACTTGCGAACCGCTACCAGCGCAAGTTCGCCGATCAGTGGGACTTCGTCCGCTATGCCACGCAGGAGAACCTCGGTCTCGACTTCACGACGCCGCCCGTACGGCGCAATCTGCTGGCCGACAAGAAATGAACCGCTGTCACAAACTCGCGAGCAAGTCCTTGACGAGTTCCTCAATGCGGTCGCGCACTTCACGCAACCCTTCGAGCGGCAACTCGCGCGGATCGGGTAACTTCCAATCCTCGCGCCGCCTGGCCTTCACCATCGGGCAGGCGTCGCCGCAGCCCATCGTCACCGCGACGTCATAGTCTCCGTCGGGAATCTCGTCGAGCGATTTGGAGCGATGATGGATCAGGTCGTAGCCGACCTCGCGCATGACCTCGATAGCGCGAGGATTGATGACCCCCGAGGCGCGAGAGCCGGCGCTGAACGCCTCGACCTGGCCCGCGCCATGCAGACGCGCGAACGCCTCCGCTATCTGGCTGCGGTTGCTGTTCTCGGTGCAGACGAACAGAATTTGCTTCACAAGCGCCTCACTGTCCGAGGCAGTAGACGACGCCCTTGAGCGTGGCGATGATGAGGCGATCCCCGGCGACGGCCGGCGAGCCGACGATGTCGCTGTCCAGTTCGATCTTCTGGATCAGCGTGCCCTTGTCGCGGTCGAGGACGTACAATTTGCCGTCCAACGAACCGGCGTAAACGCGTTTGCCGACGACGACCGGCGACGAATCGACGCGCCCCTCGGTGAGGAAGGTCCACACCGGCTCGCCGGACTTGCGGTCGATGGCGTGAATTCGCTTGTCCTTGCTGCCGATGATGACGAGCGAATCGGTCAGGGCGACGGACGACTGGAAGGGCTGGGGCCGCTTCACCGGCGTGTAGGTCCAGAGCACCTTACCGTTTTTCCAGTCGATGGCCTGGACGTCATTGCTCATCGTGCCGGCGTATAGGATGTTGCCGGCCAGCGCTCCGGTCGCGCCCACTGGGCCGGACAGATCGATGTCGCGGACTTCCTTGCCCGTCGTCGTGTCGATGACGTGCAACTTGCTATCGCAGCCGGCGACGAAGGTGGACTTGCCGGCGATGGCCGGCGTGGCGTTGACCGGTCCGCCCGCGACAGCGAACGACCACTTCTTCTTGCCCTCCTTCGTCAGGCAAAAGAGCGTCTGATTGCCGGTGCCGAAGAGGATGTCGTCGCCGGAGAAACTCGTGCCGGAGGTGACGTCCGACTCGGCGTCGAAGGTCCAGTGTGGCTTGCCGTTGGCCGCATCAATGCAATAGTACTTGCCGTCCTCGTTGCCGACGTAGAGCCTGCCGTCGCGAAAGCCGGGGGCCGCCTTGATGGCGCCCAACTTCGACTTCCACTTTTCCTGGCCGTTGACGAGTCCGAGGGCGTAGAGGTGGCCATCGAACGAGCCGATAAAGACGGTGCCGTCCGCGATGACGGCCGTCCCCTCGATGCCGTCTTTCGCCTTGAACTGCCACTGGATCCGCAGCTTGTCCGGCAGCGGCCGTGAGGCGACGCCGGTCTGTTCGGGATTCCCGCGAAACAGCGGCCAACTGTCCTTGGTGGCATCCGCCGCGAAAACCATCCCGCCGAGCAACAGAGACACGCAGATGGTACGCATGAGAAACCTCCCGAAATGATGAATGATGAATGATGAATGATGAATGATGAAGGAAAGACAAGAAGACGCACAACTCGGGTGTTGGCTTCCATTCATCATTCATCATTCATCATTCATCATTCATGAAATTTGTCTTCCCAGGCCGCCTCGAACAGCGAGAGCAACTCGACCTCGCCGACTGGACGCGGATTGAACTTGCTCGTCCACTGCTGCGCCGCTTCCTCCGCCAGCAGATGCAGAATACCCCGGCTCACGCCGCACGCCGACAGCGTGGTGGGCAGTCCCGCGATTTCCAGAAACGAACGCATCCGCCGTGCCAGCACCTCGCCCGCCACGTTGGAATCGCCATTGATAAGGCCGACGTCGTGAGCGAGATCGCCATACAGTGGACCCACCACCTCCGCATTGAAGCGGATGACGTGGGGCAGCAGGATGCCCACCGCGATGCCGTGCGTCAGGCCGTAATGCGCTGTCAGGGGATTGGCGCAGGCATGAGCCGCTCCGAGCATCGCGTTCTCGATGGCCACCCCGGCGAAGTGTGATCCCATCTGCATGGCGCTGCGAGCCTCGGCATCGGATGGCTTGCGCAGGACCGTCTCGATATTGCCCTCCAGCAAGCGCCACGCCTCACGCGCATACATTTGCGACAGAGGATTGCGCCGGGTGCAGACATAGGCCTCGACGGCATGGGTCAGAGCGTCGATGCCGGTGACGGCGGCGACGCCGTGCGGCTGCGACTCGGTCAAGTCGGGATCGAGGATGCTGACGCGAAAGGCGGCCTTGTGATCGCCGCACGCCATTTTCATGTGCGTTCGTTCGTCGGCGATCAGGGCGAACGACTGCGCCTCGCTGCCGGTCCCCGACGTCGTCGGCACGCCGATCGAAGGGAGCATCGGCTTCGTCGCCTTGCCGTGTCCCTTGTAGTCGATCATCCGGCCGCCGTTGGTGTAAAGAAAATTGATTCCCTTGGCGCAGTCCATCGACGAGCCGCCGCCGACGGCGACGAGGAGGTCGATCCGCTTTGCCCGCGCCAGATCGAGGCCGAGCTGGACCTGCTTCGTCGTCGGGTTCTCCTCAACGCCGTCGAAGACGAACGCTTCGAGGTTGGCGTCGTGCAGCGAACGGAGGGCGCGTTGCGGATGCCCGGCCGCCTTGAGACCCGCATCGGTTACCAGAAGAACGCGGGAGCCGCCGAGTTCGCGGGCCAGTTCCCCGAGCCGGGATAACGTACCCGGCCCGACGATCAGGCGCGTTAGCGGATGGTATTCAAACGCCGGCAGCGTCTCGACGATCCCGCTCGCGGAGACGCTGCCAGCGTGACTGGGTAAGGAAGTAGCCTTCATGCGGTTGGTCGTCAGAGTCCAGGGGTTCCGGTCCCGAAAGCTCCTCGCTCCAGGAAAGGGGCGAGGGGAGAAACACCGTTCTTGCTCCCCTCGCCCCCGGCTTTGCGGGGGAGAGGGGCTGGGGGTGAGGGGGTCTGCTGTCTTCGTTTCCCCTCACCCCCAG
>JBBRIK010000138.1:0-8570 GCA_038221045.1 Gemmatales bacterium | reverse complement strand
TCCGGACCTACCATCCCGGCCGCCTCGGTCCTGGGCCAGTGGCGCGAGGCGGCCTCCGATCCGGCGCGCCAGGAGGAGTCCGGCAAACTCGCCGAACGAGTGCGGAGCCTGTTGACGGGACCACGACCGGCGCAGGTCAACCATCCGGACCGCGTCCTTTATGACAACCTCGTGTCCGCGGAGAGTCCTCTGTTTCAAGGGATCGTCCTGACTCGCCTCGGGAAAGTTCGTACAGGCCCGCCACGCTTTGGTCTGGAAGCCAGCCGATTCGGGCGTCATCCGCAGGGCAAGACCGTCGATGAGGCGAGCCTGGTGGTTCCCGTCAACACGACGATCGAAGTCCGGTTGCCGGCGTCCCTCTTCCGCGATCGCGCGTTCGTCGTCGATGGTAAGCTCGACTCGACAACCGGGGAGAGCGTCGTGCAATTCCAGGCGTTGACCTCGCCGCCCGCCGCGAATGCGCCCTGGGACGGCAAAAGCCCCATCGTCTCGGGCGGAGGCATGGGCCACAAGCGTCTGCTTCAGGGATTCGCCGAGTTTCGCCGCTGCTTCCCGTCATTCATCTGTTTCCCGCAGATCATCCCGACCGACGAGGTAGTCTGTCTGAAGCTGTATCACCGCGAGGACGAGCCGCTCATCCGCCTGTTCCTCGACGACGCACAGACACGCAGGCTCGACCGTCTTTGGGAAGAGCATCGCTTCATCACGCAATGGCCGATCACCGAGCACAAGAACCTGCCGCTCTTCATCGGCTTCGTGACCCAGGATCAACCGAAGGAACTTGTGGTCTACTTCGAGGGGCTGCGCGAACCCTTCCGCAAACGCGCCGAGGAATTCGAGAAGGAGCTTGAGGCAGGCGCGCCGAAGCAATTGGCCCAACTCGTCGATTTTGCCGCCCGCGCCTATCGCCGGCCGCTGCTGGACAGGGAGAAGGCCGACCTTGAGGAGCTATACGCCACGCTGCGGAAGAAGGCGATTCCGAACGAGGAAGCCTTCCGCACCGTCCTGACACGAGTGTTGGTTTCGCCCTCGTTCCTCTTCCGCGTCGAGCAGTCGCCTCCGGGCAAGGAGCCGCGCCCGGTCAACGATCACGAACTGGCCGCCCGGCTCAGTTACTTCCTCTGGGCCACGGTGCCGGATGACGAGCTGCGCCAGACCGCCGCCGCGGGCAAGTTGCGCGATCCCGAGGCGCTGGCGAAACAGGCCGGACGGATGCTGAAAGATGAGCGGGTTCGCGCCCTGGCCATCGAGTTCGGCACGCAATGGCTTCACGTCCGGGGCTTCGACGAACTCAAGGAGAAGAACGAGAAGCTGTTCCCCGATTTCGACGAGAAGCTCCGCAAGGCGATCTACGAGGAATCGATCCTCTTCTTCCAGGACCTGTTCCGAAACGATCGGCCGGTATCGCGAATCCTCGACGCCGATTACACCTTCCTCAACGATACGCTGGCGAAGCACTACGGCATTCCCGGCGTGACAGGGCCACAGTGGCGGCGGGTCGAAGGAGTGAGGAAATTTGGACGCGGCGGAATCCTGGGACTGGCAAGCGTTCAGACCAAGGAGTCCGGGGCGTCGCGGACCAGCCCAGTCCTGCGCGGCAATTGGGTTGTGGAGACGCTGCTGGGCGAGAAGCTGCCGCGTCCCCCGGCGAATGTGCCGCGTTTGCCCGAGGAAGAACGCGGCAACGACGGCCTGACCATGCGGCAACTGGTCGAGAAGCACACGCGGGTCGCGGAGTGTGCGGTTTGTCATCAGCGCATCGATCCGTTCGGCTTTGCTCTAGAGCGCTACGATCCGATTGGACGGTTGCGTGAGAAGGACCTGGGCGGGCTGGGGGTCGATTCGAGGGTGAAACTCAAGGACGGGACGGAGTTCG
Source organism: Gemmatales bacterium (assembly GCA_038221045.1). Taxonomy (GTDB): domain Bacteria; phylum Planctomycetota; class Planctomycetia; order Gemmatales; family Gemmataceae; genus JBBRIK01. The sequence goes on along the minus strand of JBBRIK010000138.1, from coordinate 6,694 downwards.
AGGGACTCGATGGCTTGCGCGGTTATCTGCTGACGAAAAAGAAAGACGTCATCGAGCGACTGTTCTGCCGCAAACTTCTCGGGTATGCTTTAGGACGGGCCGTCACGCTGTCGGATCAACTGCTGATCGACGAAATGGTCGCGGAACTGCACAAGAACGAGGGCCGGCTCTCCGCCGCTGTGTTGACGATTGTGCGGAGTCCCCAGTTCCGTTCGATCCGCGGCAGTGAATTCGCGTCCCACGAATGACCGGGGTAGGTCCGGCGAGCCGAGCCGGACCTGTACTGCGATGTGGTGTCTGGATGTCGCTGCCAGTGAATCCGGCGAGCCTTCTCGAATGATCCCGCAGGTGCCGCTCGGCTCGCGGCACCTACCCTGAGAGAACCTGCCATGACTGCTCCTCAATCGTCCCATCCCGAGCGCCGTTCGCGGCGGACGTTCCTGCGCGGCATCGGCGTGACGATGGCCCTGCCGTGGCTGGAATCGATCCCCGTCTGGGGCGAGAAGACGAAAGATCGCGCCTCGGAGCCGCCCGTGCGCCTGGCCTGCCTGTTCTCCGGGAACGGTTTCCACAGTCGAGAATGGTGGGCCAAGGGCGAAGGCGACAAGATGGATCTGGGCGAAGTCCTCGCTCCGCTCCGGCCTGTGCGTCAAAAACTGCTGTTCCTGCGCGGCCTGTACAATCAGGAAGCCCTCTACGGCGGCATTCACAGTTGCCAGACCGGCAACCTGCTGACAGGCGCCCATCTTGCCAGCGGCGGCGAGATCCGATCCGGCATGAGCATGGATCAAGTCGTCGCCCAGCGGCTGCGCGATCAGACCAAGGTGCCAAGCCTCGTCCTCGGCTGCGAGCAATCGATCGCGGCCCTGCACAAGAATTACTCGATGATCTATAGCTCCCACATCTCGTGGAGCTCGCCGACAACCCCAACGCCCCTGGAACTGTATCCCGCCCTGGCCTTCGATCGCCTCTTCCGCGACGAGGTTGGCCGCGCCGACAAGAGCGTGCTGGATTCCGTCCTCAAGGAAGCGGGCAGCCTGCGCAATCGCGTCAGCCAGTCCGATCAGCACCGGCTCGACGAGTACCTGGCGTCCGTCCGGGAGGTCGAACAGCGAATCGACCAGGCGGGCAAGGAGCGTCGTCTGCAAGGCTGGCGGCCCACGCTCCTCAAGCCGGACATGCCGCGTCCCGCCGACGGCATCCCGCAGGACATCGACCAGCACATGCGGCTGATGTGCGACATCCTCATCCTCGCCTTCCGCACCGATACCACGCGCGTCTGCACGCTGAAGCTGAACAACGATCACTCGTCGCTGCGCTTCCCGCATCTGAAGGTGGATTACATGATCCACCATCTGCTATCGCACACCAACGGCGCGGACTGGCTGAAGGTCAATCAGTTCTTCGCGCAGCAGTTGGGTTACATCGCCGAGAAGCTGGATAAGGTGCAAGAAGGGGAGCGGACGCTGCTGGACAACTCGATGATTCTGTACCTCTCCAGCATGCTCACCGGCAACCACGAGGCCAACCAGTTGCCGGTCGTGATGGTCGGACGAGGCGGCGGACAGATCAAGACAGGGCGCGTCCTCGATTATCTCAACAAGCCGAACCGCAAGATGTGCAGTCTGTACCTGTCGCTGATGGACAAGATGGGGGTTCATCTCGACAGTTTCGGCGACTCCAAGGAACGGCTGGCGGAGATCTGAGGCCGACGTCGAGCAGATCGTTCAACGAGGCCGGGACGCTTCCCGGCCGCCAGACGGCGTGGTATCTCCGACAACGGGCCGCAGTACATCGCCAGAGAGCGGCGCCTGGGGAATCCGTCAGGCGCGTTCAACGATCAACTTGACTGATCGCGTCGCCGGACCCGTGTAGCGCGCCCGAGGACGGATCAGGCGATTATTCGCGAGTTGCTCGCAGACGTGAGCGCTCCAGCCGGCGACGCGCGACATGACAAAGATCGGCGTGTAGAGCGGCACTTCGAGACCGAGACAGTGATAGAGCCGGCCCGCCGGCCAGTCGAGATTGGGATGCAGTCCCTTCTCGGCAACGACGATGCGTTCGATGATGTCGGCCGTCTCCTCCCAGCGCAGGTTGCCCGCCGCCTCGGCCGCCTGCCGGGAGAACACTTTCAGAATGCGCGCCCGTTCATCCCCCGTCTTGTAGACGCGATGGCCGAAGCCCATGAGGCGTTCTTTCCGGGCCAGCGCCGCTCGCACCCATTCCTCCGCCTTCTCCGGTCCGCCTGCCTCGCGCAGCACGTCCATGACCTTCTCGTTCGCACCGCCGTGCAATGGTCCCTTCAGCGCTCCGATGGCTCCCACGATGCTCGAATGGAGGTCCGACAGAGTCGAGCAGATGACGCGGGCCGTAAAGGTCGAGGCGTTGAATTCGTGTTCCGCATAGAGGATCAGGGATACGTCCAGGGCGCGCACGGCGGCCGGGTTCGGCTCGGTGCCGTGGAGCATGTAGAGGAAGTTGGCCGAATGCGACAGTTCCTTGCGCGCCGGAACCGGAGGGAGGCCCTTGCTGATGCGAAAGTGGTCGGCGACGGCGAGCGGGATCTGAGCGAGGAGACGTTCGGCCTTGCGCAGATTGGCCTCCGGAGCATTGTCGCTGGCGTCCTGATCGAAGTGCGCGAGGATGCTGACGGCGCTGCGCAGCGCGTCCATCGCGGTCGTCCAGCGCGGCAGGGCCTTGAACAGTTCGACGAGCGGCTCGGGCAGTCGGCGGCCGGCGGCGACGCGCTGGCGGAAGTGATCGAGCTGCGGCTGCGTCGGCAGTTCCTTGTGCAGCAGCAGGTAGGCGACCTCGTCGAAGGTGCATTTCTCGGCCAGGTCGCCGACGGAGTAGCCGCGATAGATAAGGGTGTCGCCGACGGTGGAGATGGCTGTCTCGCCAGCGATGACGCCTTCGAGTCCCGGCGAATAGATTTCGGTCACGCTCATGATGCACCTCGCTTGCAAAGCCGCGAGCGGCTACTGGAAAAACGCCCGGTCACGTTCCTCGTAGCCGCGATAATCGAGGAGATCGTACAACTCCTGTCGTGTCAGCATCCGGTCGAGTTGATCGCGCTGATGGCCCGTCTGGAGGATGGCCGTCAACGTCTCCTGAGCCGCCTTCAGAGCGGCTCGCAGGGTCGTCACAGGATACAACACCATACGGTAGCCCATCGCCGCCAGCGTTGCAAAGTCCAGGTTCGGGCTTTTGCCGAACTCCGTCATGTTGGCCAGCAGCGGACCCGGCACGAATCGCGCGAAGGCGGCAAACTCCTCCTGAGTTTGCATCGCCTCGGGGAAGATAGCGTCGGCGCCGGCGCTCAGGTAGAGACGAGCGCGGTCCATTGCATCCTCGAAACCCGCCACGCCACGCGCATCGGTCCGGGCGATGATGACGAAATCAGGATCGCGCCGTGCCGCGCACGCCGCCCGAATTTTGGCGGCCATCACGCGCGGCTCAACCAGTCCCTTGCCCGACAGATGCCCGCACCGCTTGGGCATCACCTGATCTTCGAGGTGGATGCCGGCCACGCGAGCTTCCTCGAAAAGTTGTACCGTCCGCTCGACGTTGAGCGACTCGCCGAAGCCCGTATCGGCATCGCAGAGGACCGGCAGCGACGTGGCCCGCGTTAGGCTGCGCGCCTGTTCGACGAACTCACTCAGCGTGAGGAGTCCGACGTCAGGAACGCCGGCCGACGCCGACAGAGCGGCCCCGGAGAGGTATACTGCCTGGAAGCCCAGGCGCTCGGCCATGCGAGCGACGAGAGCGTTGAACGCTCCCGGCACCTGAATTGGCCCGTTCTTCCAGGCGTCTCGGAGCCGGCGGCCGGGAGACGCGGATGTTTGGCTCATGGATGTCATCCTTCCAGGAGTTGTCTTATGGTGTTTCGCGAGCAGGGACAGCGGCGAGGCAGGCTGTTTTACTGGGTGTGCGGCGTCCTCCTCTGCTGCGTCGCCGGCCTGGTGGGCTATCAGTTCTGGATACAACTCGCCCGGCAAACTCAGGACGACGTCCTGGTCGATAAACTGACGAACGCGAAGCTGGAGTCCGTCAAGGAGACCAAGGGCGATCCGCTCGATTGGCCTCAGTGGCGCGGGATTCATCGCGATGGCGTCGCTCCTGGCGACGGGTTGCTCAAGGAGTGGCCGGACGATGGACTCAAACTGCACTGGAAAATTCAGGGCGGCGGCGGCTTCTCGGCCATCTCCGTTGCCGGCAAGCATCTTGTGACCATGATCCAGGACGGCGCGGACGAGGTGGTCGTCTGCTGGGAAGATGAGGGAACGACGGCGAAACAACTCTGGCGCTTCCCCTATAAGAGCCTCTTCACGCGCAAGGGCGAAGGACCGCGGGCAACGCCGACGATCGACGGCGATCGCGTCTATGCACTTGGGGCGCAGGGACATCTGTTCTGTCTGAACCTCAAGGATGGCAAGAAAGTTTGGGCCAAGGAGTTGGAGAAGGACTTCAGCGCCATCATCCCTATGTGGGGCTTCTCGTCATCGCCGCTGGTCGAGGATGATTTGCTGCTCATCAATCCGGGCGGCAAGGACAACGCCGTCGTTGCCCTGGACAAGATGACGGGCGACGTGAAATGGAAGGCGCTGAGCGGCCATCCAGGTTACAGTTCGCCCGTCATCAACACTGGCGGCGGCATACGTCAAGTTCTGTTCTTCCTCGGCGAAGAACTGGTGAGCCTCGATCCGAAGACCGGCGCGGTTTACTGGCGATTCCCCTGGACGACGTCGAATCAGGTCAATTCCGCGACGCCGATTGTGGTCAAGGACGGCGAATCCGGCGACGATTATGTCTTCATCTCGTCGGGTTACGCCAAGGGATGCGGCCTGGTATGCGTCAGCAAAGGGAGCGATGGTAAGCCGAAGGTCGAGGAGGTCTACACGAACAACCAGATGCACAATCACTTCGGCAGCAGCGTCTTTTACAAGGATTACCTCTACGGTTTCGATGAAGGAAAGCTGGTGTGCATGCCATTCCGTTCGGACAAGAGGAAGACAGTGAAGCAGGAGTGGAAGGAGAAAAGCTACAACAAGGGAACGCTCCTGCTGGCCGGCGACAACCTGATCGTCCTCGGCGAGAATGGCGATCTCGGCCTGGTCGAGCCGACGCCGAAGAAGTACGTCGAGAAGGCGCGCTTCTCGGTGACGGAGGATCGCTGCTGGACGATGCCGATCATCGCTCACAACCGCCTGTATATCCGCGATGAGACGATGGTGTACTGCTACGATCTGCAAGCGAAGTGACCCCTGATGAACCTCGCCTTCACCCTGCAAGCCATCGCCCGCACTCAGCCCGACAGCGTCGCGATCGTGGAGCCGTGGCGGTCGATCACCTTCGCGGAACTGGAGTCCGCCGCCTGCCGGGCGGCGCGACTCCTCACCGAGGCGGGATTGCAACCGGGCGACGCCGTCCTCGTCTTTCATCCGATGTCGGCGGAGCTATACGTCTGCTTGCTCGCCCTGTTCCGCTTGCGTCTCGTGGCGATGTTTCTCGATCCCTCCGCCGGCCGGACTCACATCGAACAATGCTGCGAGTTGCATCGTCCGAAAGCGTTCATCGGCAGTGCGAAAGCTCATCTGCTGCGGCTGGTCTCATTCTCGCTTCGCCGAATTCCGCGCAAATTCGTCATCGGCTTTCCCGTCCCCGGCGCTGTCCGCTGGTCAAGGGCGGATCGTCTCGGACCGCTGGCCGAGATACGCGACTGCGACGCGGACGCGCCGGCCCTGCTCACTTTCACGAGTGGCAGCACGGGCCAGCCGAAGGCGGCGGTGCGCAGTCATGGCTTTCTGCTCGCTCAGCATCGCGCGCTCGCGGACAGCCTGCACCTGACTGCGGGCGAGCGCGATCTGGCGACGCTGCCCATCGTGGCCCTGGCGAACCTTGGCTGTGGCGTCACGACCATCATCCCCGACGCCGATCTGCGCTCCCCCGGCATGGTCGATCCCGCTCCGATCGTGCAGCAGATGCTCGCGGAGAAGGTCGTCAGTTCCGTCGCCTCGCCCGCCTTCTTCGAGCGGCTGGCGCGTCACTGCATCGAGAAAAATGTCACGCTGCCGGACGTGTGCAAATTGTTCACCGGCGGCGCTCCGGTCTTTCCGCGTCTGCTCGATCAGATGCAACGCATGGCCCCGAACGCCGACGTCGTAGCCCTCTATGGCTCGACCGAGGCGGAGCCAATCGCCCACGTCTCTCGACGCGACGTCAGCGCCGGCGATCTGAAGGCGATGCTCTCCGGCAAGGGCCTGCTTGCGGGCATTCCGGTGGAGTGCATCCGTCTGCGCATCCTGCGTGATCGTTGGGGAACGGCTGTCGGTCCCTGGTCGCAGGACGAGTTCGAGGAGGGGTGCTGTCGTCCGGACGAGCCGGGTGAGATTGTCGTCAGCGGCGCACACGTTCTGACGGGCTATCTGCATGGCCGGGGCGATGAGGAAACGAAGTTTCGCGTTGACGGAGTGATCTGGCATCGCACGGGAGACGCGGGCTATCTCGACTCCACGGGACGCCTGTGGCTGCTGGGCCGCTGCGTGGCGAGGATTCACGATGGGCGCGGCGTACTCTATCCGTTTGCGGCGGAGACGGCCGTCTATCAGGATCCGGACGTTCGCCGGGCGGCGATGGTGGCGCATCGCGGCAAGCGGATTCTCGCCATCGAATATCATGAGGCGAGGAAGAAAGA
>JBBRIK010000137.1:0-8618 GCA_038221045.1 Gemmatales bacterium | reverse complement strand
TGCGGATAAACTGGTTACAGCGAGGGAAAAGTAGTGGACAAAAGAGTTAAGTAATGGAAACTTGAACACTTATAGAGCTACATCTCCTTGCAGTGCAATGAGTTAGAATTTTGATCATTTGTACATTATGCGTAATGTGGGTTTCAAGGTTGGGGATCGCGTTGAATTCGGGTTCGGTTCTTCCGACGTGATTGGGGTCATCATCGAAGATCGAGGCCCCATCGGCATAGGCGGCAGGCGGCTCTACGGAATCAAGTTCCCCCTCGGAGCCGAAGAACCCCTTTACGTCGAGTTGCCCGAAGTCGAGTTCACTCCCGTTTCGTCCTGACCTCGCGCCCGTGCCTGGCGCCAGTCGTTGGTCATTGGTCATTGGGATTTGTCAACTCCAGCACGCTCCAGAGTGTCGGGTCTTCAGCGTAGGGGAAATCGGCGTCGAGGCCGAGAGTCATCTCTCCGAGTTCCATGTCGCGAACCGCGTAGAAGAAGCCGAGCCGGCGATTCTGTTCTGGATCGAAGCCGTGCAGCACCGCCGCCGGCAGGAAAGCCTCGATGGTGTAGCCGCCGCGAATCACCGCTCCGCGAAAACGAATGGCCGAGGCGGAACTGAGCGGCGCGTCCTGCAAGGCGCGATGGATCTTCGTCTGAGTGAAGACCGCCTCGTCGAGATCGGCCCCGCCGCCCACCGGCAGGAGATGGAACTGGTGACAGTAACGGCTGGCGCGATGACTGCCGCGTGAATCGCGTGTGTCGAGCCAGAGAGTGAAGCCGTCCGAGGCACGCGGCCGGGCGACGTCTCCCTGAAGTGGCTGCTTCTTGCCGGTGACCTCGACGCGGACGCCGAGCCCGAACTCGTTCCAGGCCAGGCGGACGTCGGCGAAGTTCTTCAGGCCGTCCATCGTGCCGAGCGTCTCAATGCGGCAATCCGGCGGCAATTCGAGCAACTCCTCACCGCGTTCGCGCGGCATGTCCTTGACGTAGCGGCAGGGATAGGCGACGCGAAACAGGAACGCGGACGGCAATAATGGCATCGTTTCTTCCCAATCATTTCCGCATCGACTGAAGCGCCCCGAGGCTGTACGACACCAACGCCTGATGCAACGCGCGATACGGTCCTTCCTCCCCTTGCAGGGCCGGAGCGAAGCGCAGACCCGTACGCGTCATGTACGCCACCAGATCGCCGACCGATCGGCTCTCCGGTTTCCACTTCTTGTTCAGGTAGTCGGCGGCGTTGGGTTGCTCCAGCGCCTTGACGCCGTCCCTCACTTCATCGACGAAGCGGCGCGCCTGGATCGAATCGGGAATCGACATCTCCGGCCCCATCTTCTCTAGCGTCGCGTCGATGACGCCGACCGCTCCCTTCAACTCGCGCAAGGTGGCGGGCGACAGATTATCCGCCTGCGTTTCCTTCACGGCCTTGTAGACGAGGTCCTGCACCCTTTCGCGATCCGAATCAAAGGGCGTGTCGCGCAGAACGAAAGGCCAGCGCAGTTTGCCGCCATCCTTGAACAGGGCGATATTCCCTCCCGGAGTCGCGGTCAGGTTGAGACGATCGACGAGGTCCTTGTCCAGCGGCACCATCGGCCCATAGCCACCCTTGCCCTGGGCGTTCTGGACGGTCTGCAGCACAATGTTGAGGGCATCGCCGGAGATGATCTCGCTCAGCGGCGGATCGTTGAGCGCCCGCCGCCGATCGCGCTCCATCTTGTACACGCGCACGTCTTCGGACGTGGGAATCAGCGACTGCTCCCACCGTTGCTGTTCGATCAGCAGGCGCCGCGTCGTCATCTTGGATCGTTCGACGTCCTCGCTCAGGAGCCTGGCTCGTTGGTAGTCCTTGCCGTACTGGCCATAGGCGCCGACGAGACTGGAGATGCCGTTGTAGTAGCCGCCGATGGGGTCCTGAACGTAGATGCCGCCGTAGTTCGGCAGGGCCGCTCCCCCGTACGAGTAAACAGGCCGGACGGCCGAGTAGGGGACGTTATACGGCGACTGGGCGAACGTCGTCGGAACCGACGTGATCTGTCCTCCAGGCGGCAGGACGGGGACGTTGAACTGGGCCGGGGCCGCAGCCGCCAGCACGGCTGTCAGGATGAGCGCGCCAATGAATGTTCGCATGATGACCTCGGGAGTTCGCCACTTCTTGCCGCTTGCGGCTTTGCAGAAGACCGCTACGCCGCAAGCGGCAAGAAGGTAGTTCGGCCTCAATTAATTCTTGGGGGGCAGTTCGCCCGCGGCAACCGCTTTCTTGAATTCGTCGTGCGCCCTGTCCCACTCGGCTTTCTCGCCCAGGGGGTTGTAGGCGATCTTCACCATTGGCGCCAGCCGCTGCAAGTGCCAGTAGGCGAGGCCGCGAATGGCAAGCCTCTCATGACGCAGCAGATCGATCAGGACCTTGAACAGTTCCGGCCGGCCGCGCTCCTCCTCACTGAAGCCGAGCAACAGTTGCAGGACGATCTTTGCATGAGCCGGCGTCAGACCGCGCGCGATCAGCCGTTTGTTCAGGATCTGCTCCTGGGCCGCGCCGCGGCCCAGCCAGTGGCGCAGCGCGATCACCGCGTTGTTCCACGTCTCCGCGTCTTTCGACCGGGCCAGCAGATCGCCGAGCGTCTGCAGTTGGTCGAACGCCGCCAGTCCATAAACTCCGACGCGGCGCGCCTCCGGGTCCTTCGAGTCGAGCAGCGACACCAGCGCCGTGCCGAGTCCGTCCTTCATCAGGACCGTGCGGAACTTCTCCTGCATCGTCCGGCGTCGCTTTGTCTCCTCAGAGTTCAGGTCAAGGTCCTTGACCCACTCGGGCAGAGCGTCGAGCCGCCTGGCCGCGCGGTCGTCGCCATTGATGCTGTCCCAGCCGAACTGAGCCGGCCCCGGTGGAGCGGTCATCGCCACGGAACACAACGAACAGGAACGCTGCACCTCGCCTTTGAGGAGAACGAGAAGGACCGACATGACCGGCTCCTCGCCCGTCTTCGGCTTGTCGCTGAATTTGGTTCCCTCGGGCCAACGGCTATATGCCTCCATCGCGATCCGCGTGCCAGGTTTCTCCAGCACCATCGTCCAGATGCGTCCCCGGAAGCGAACGACGAGCGTCGCGGAGCCTTCCTTCTTGACGTTGGTGACGTCGATGCGGCCTCGATCCAGCCACAGGTCGAGATCGACGTTCTTGCCGGCATTCAGGCGAATCGACGTCTCGATGATCGGAAACGGCGAGCGGTTGCTCAGGTCGGTGACCGTCCGCAGTTCGACGGCCTTGTTCTTGCTCTGAAGGACCGCGGCATTCAAGCCAACGAGGGAGTCCTCGCTGAAGACGTCCTGATTTTGCAGGATCGGTTTCCACTCCTTGCCGATCAATTCGCGCGCCAGGACCGTTCCGCTTTCGGTTGTGAGGACGGCCACGGCCTCGCGTTTGTTGGGGTCCGCCGCTGGCGCCGGCAGGATCAGCGCGGCCAGGAAGACGAGAGAGACAAGAGAGCGCCTGCTCATGGATTCCTCGCTTGCAAAGCGGTCCAAACGATGATGTTGTTATCGTATCAGCCAGGCGAACTGCTGTCCCCCACGGGAGGCGTCGCCGTGCGATGGCCGGTGATCCAGCGAATGACGAAGTAGAACACCGGCGTGAAGAACAGGCCGAAGAGGGTGACGCCGAGCATGCCGTAGAAGACCGCCACGCCGAGGGCGACGCGCATCTCGGCTCCAGCCCCGCGCGCCAGCATCAACGGCACCACGCCGAGGATGAAGGCGAACGCAGTCATCAGGATCGGCCGCAGACGCAGCCGCGCCGCCTCAATGGCCGCCTGCGAGGGACTCAGCCCTCCTTTTGTCTCGCGCTCCTTGGCGAACTCGACCATGAGGATGGCGTTCTTGCTCGCCAGGCCGACCAGCACCACCAGGCCGATCTGAGTGAAGATGTTGTTGTCCATGCCGTTGAGCAGCACGCCGCCGATGGCGCAGAGCATGCACATCGGCACGATCAACAGGATGGCCAGCGGCAAGGTCCAGTCCTCGTACAGGGCGGCCAGCACCATGTAGACGAAGAGGATCGACAGCGGAAAGACCAGCTTCGTTCCCACGTCCTGGTCCGCCTCGATTTGCTGGAAGCTCAACTCCGTCCACTCGAATTTCATACCGCCCGGCAGATCCTCGCGGGCAATCTCGGCCATGAGGTCGATCGCCTGACCCGAACTGAAGCCCGGCGCGGTGTTGCCGTTGATCTCGGCCGAGGGGTAGGTGTTGTAGCGGTTGACGATGGCCGGCCCGGTCACGTTGCGGACGCTGATGACCGTACCCAGTGGCACCATGCGCCCGCCGGCGTTGCGCACCTCGAGCCGGCCAATGTCCTCTGGCTTCTGACGATACTTCTCATCGGCCTGGATGATGACCTGCCAGTTCCGACTGTAGAGTGTGATATCGTTGACGTAGAAAGAGCCGACATAGATCTGCAAGGTACTGAACACGTCTTGCAGCGACACCTGGGCCGCCTTCGCCTTGACGCGGTCAATGTCGATGAAGAGTTGCGGCTGATTGGCGCTGAAACTGCTGAACAGGCCGACGAGCCGGCCCTGCTGCGCGTTGCCCTTGGCCGCGACGTTCTCGACTGCTCCCTGGAGTGCATAGGCCCCGCGATTGCCCTTGTCCTCCACCTGCATCTTGAAACCACCCGTGTTGCCGAGTCCCTCCACCGGCGGCGCACCGAACACGACCGTCCGCGCTTCCTCGCCCTTGATCTCCTTGGCGAACCGCTCGCGGAGACGATTCAGGATGCGATCGCCCTGGAGGTCCGGCGAGTTCTTCCGTTCCTCGAAGGGCTTCAGGATGACGAACATCGCCCCCATGTTCGACAGGTTGGCGCTGTTCAGCACGGAGTAGCCGACCAGCGTCAGGGCGTGATCGACCCCCTCGGTATCGAGGGCAATGTCGCGCATCTGCCGCATCACCGTCTCAGTTCGCCCCACGTTCGCGCCTTCCGGCAACTGCGCGTTGGCGATCAGATAGCCCTTGTCCTGCTGCGGGATGAAGCCCGTCGGCGCGGCGCGGAACCCCAGCAGGGTCAGCGCGATCAGGCCGGCGTAAATGAGCAGCATCACGACGCTGAGACGAACGGCGAGGCGGACCGCTCGCCCATAGCCAGCCGTCACGCGGTCGAAGACCTTGTTGAAGCCACGCAAGGGAATGGCGATGATCCGGTTGACCGGTTTCGACAGGAGCCAGCCCACCACACAACCGATCAGAAAGAGTCCTCCGCGTATCGCCCATGCCTGCCAGGGTGTGTCAGCCGACTCACCTTCCACCGTGGCCGGTGCGAAGCCAAGCAGCTCGATCAGGGGCGATCCGGCGTACACAGTGAGGATCGCGCCGAGCAGCAGTCCGACGCCCCAGTTCGGGAAGGCTTCCTTGTGGCTGTGGTCTCCTTCCTTGGCCGGGGCCTTGAGGATGAGGGCGCAGCGGGCCGGCGTCATGGTCAGAGCGTTGAGGGCCGAGATCAGCGTCGAGGCGGCAATCGTTAGGGCGAACTGGCGATAGAAGCGGCCGCTGATGCCCGCCATGAACGCGGTCGGTATGAACACCGCCGCCAGCACCAGGGCAATGGCCAGGATCGGCCCCGTCACTTCCTGCATGGCCTTGATCGTGGCTGTCTTGGCGTCGTAGCCCTTCGCCATCCAGGTCTCGACGTTCTCGATGACGACAATGGCGTCATCGACGACGATGCCGATGGCCAGCACCATGCCGAAGAGCGACAGGTTGTTGAACGAGAAGCCGAGTAGGGCCATGACGCCGATCGTGCCGATCAGCGAGACCGGCACCTCGATCATCGGCAGAATGGTCGCCCGCCAGTCTTGCAGGAAAACCAGGACGACGATGAACACCAGAATAAACGCCTCGATGAGCGTCTTGACGACGTCCCAGATCGAGTCCTTGATGAAGATCGTGGTGTCGTAGACGATCTTGTACTCGACCCCCTTGGGGAAGTCCTTCTCGAGGTCCTTCATCTCCTTGCGGACGGCGTTGGCCGTCTGGATGGCGTTGGCCCCCGGCAACTGAAAGACGGCCATCATGACGGTCGGCTTGAAGTCGAGGTAGGTGCTGACGTCGTAATTCTTCGCCCCCAGTTCGATCCCTTTCTGCACATCGACGATCCCTTCGTCGCTGAGAGTGAGATCGCGCGCCTCGACAGTTTGACCCGTGCGTGGAATGGTGAGGACGACCGTCTCGGGCTTCTGGCTCTGGGTGTTGATCGTCAGTTTCAACCCGCCGGCGCTGACGCTCTTGATCTGCGTCTGCCTCGCCCGAAACGCTTCCTCGACGTCCTTCGGGGTGAGCTTGAGCCTGTCGAGTTTGCCCCTGTCGAGATTGACGTCGCTGAAGCGGTCGCGAACGACGTCTCGGAGATAGGTCACTTGCTGCTGTTCGCCGACCTTGATGACGATGTTGGCGAACTGATCCTCGGTGGTAAGCCGGCCCAGCGTGTTGATGGGCGTCTGGAAATAGATGTTGCTCGGCGAGGGCGGCTGGCCGATGCGGCCGGCGGCGACCTGGACGTTCTGCTCCCGGACAGCGTTGGCGACGTCGTTGGCCGACATGTTGCGCGAGGCGAGTTTGTTCGGATCGAGCCAGATGCGCATGCTGTAGTCGCGCGGGCCGAGAAAGGTCACGTCGCCGACGCCTTTGATGCGAGCCAGACTGTTTTGCAGATACAGGGCGGCGTAGTTGCTCAGGAATAGTTGCTCGTACTTCGGCCTGTCCTCGCCGGTGAGCGGGTCCTTGATGGTTTTCGAGGTGAGGTTGACGGCCAGGAGGATGCTGGACGATCGCTTCTTGGTGACGACGCCGGTCTGCCGGACCTCGGCGGGCAGGCCAGACAGGGCGATGGCGACGCGGTTCTGCACCAGCACCTGGGCCATGTCGAGGTTGGTACCGAGGGCGAAGGTGACGGTCAGGTTCATCTGGCCGTCGTTGGTGCATTGCGACGACATGTAGAGCATGTTCTCGACGCCGTTGATCTGCTGCTCGATCGGCGAGGCGACGGTGTCGGCGACGGTCTGGGCATTGGCCCCCGCATAGTTGGCCGTCACGGAAATGGTCGGCGGAGTGACTTCGGGATATTGCGCGACCGGCAGGCTCAGCGCGGAAACGCCGCCGATGATGACGATCACGATGGACAGCACCGTGGCGAAGACGGGCCGCTCGATGAAGAACTTCGAGAACATGCGCGAGGCTCGTTAGGTGCTTCGGTTTGCCGCTCGCGGCGTAGCGGTCTTGTCGCGGGAAGTGGCTCAGTTCACCGGCTTGGGACCGAGAAGGACGCCCGGCTTGGGCTTGTCCGGCATCTCGCCGTCGTGCGGTTCGACGGTCAACTCGGGCCGGACGCGCTGGATGCCGTTGACGATGACGCGATCGTCCTTCGTGAGTCCTTCCTCGATGACGCGCAGTCCGCCGCGCAGTCCACCGAGTTTGACGTCCCGGCGCTTGACGATGTTGTCCTTGCCGACGACGAACACAAACTTGCCGGCCTGGTCCGAATTGATGGCCCGATCGGTGACCATGAGATGGTTCATCGGTTGGCCGATCGGGACGAGGACGTTGGCGCGGTTGCCGGCGCTGAAGGTTCGGTTCTTGTTGTCGAGGATGCCGCGGACTTGATACGTCCCGGTACTCTTGGAGATCCCCACCTCGGCGAAGTCGAGTTTGCCCTCGTGGGGATAACCCTCCTCGCCTTCGAGACCGACATAGACGGCGATGTTGAGTTCCTTGATCGGCTTCTCTTTCGAGGTGTCGCGTCCCTCGGCCTTCGCCTCGCGCTGGTAGCGGAACAGCGAGCGTTCGTCGATGTCGAAGTAGACGTAGACCCGCAACGTATCGACGATGGTGGTCAGGCGGGTGTTGTCGGCGTTGACGAGGTTGTCGTCGTCTATGGCGGGCCGGCTGACCCGGCCCGCGAAGGGAGCGCGAATCTTGGTGTACTTGACGTTGAGATCGGCCGCCTCGACTGTGGCCTTGGAGGCCTCGACGGCAGCCGCCGCCGCATTCTTATCGGCGAGGGCCTTGTCGTACTCTTCCTGACTGGCGCCTCCCGTGCGAATCAGGCGCTCGTTGCGGCGAAAGTCTTGCTCCGTCTTCTTGAATTGAGCTTCCTTCGCCGTCTGATCGGCCTGCGCCTTCTTCTGCTCGGCGACATAAGGCCGGGGATCGATCTCGAACAGCAGTTCATTCTTCTTGACGTCGCCGCCGTCCTTGAAGTACGCCTTCGCCAGATACCCCGTGACGCGCGACTTGATATCAACGGTGTTGTACGCCTGGATGTAGCCGACGTAGGGATCGAACTCGCGGTCTTTCAACTCCAGCGGCGTGGCGACGGCGACAGGAGGCGGAGGCGGTTGAGCTACCTTGGGCGCCGTGTCGCTACAGCCCATCAGGGCCAGCATCAAGACGGTCGGCGTTTGCTTCAGGAGCTTCATCGCGAATGGTTCCGTGAAGGCTGAGAGGTTCTCCTGATAGATTTATAGGTGAGAACTCGCTTCGTGACGCTTTGGAGAAGCGTTCTTCGTCAGATCACCTCCCCAAAGCGTCGCGCATTCCTCGTTCCCACGCTCTGCGTGGAAACGTGCTCTTCGACGCTCTGCGTC
>JBBRIK010000136.1:0-8626 GCA_038221045.1 Gemmatales bacterium | reverse complement strand
CTGTGGTCTGCTCCAGGGGAAGCCTGCCGACGCCAGCCCTCGCAAGGGGACGGCGGAGGAGGCGTGATGCCGGAATGGTTGCAGGACGCCCTCCAAGATGAGACTCCTGGTTCTCCATCTCAGTTACTGCGCCGCCTCCTGATCGCGTTCGCGTTTGGCTGCGTCGCCGCACTGATCCATTTCCTCACCTGCGGCCGGCCGTCGAACAAGGTCGATCGTTCATTTCTCGCCACATTGGTCTTGCTGGCCGTGCTGATCGCCCTGGTGACGTTGGTGATCGCCGACAAGGTCGCCCGCGCCTTCAGCCTGGCTGGCGCGCTGGCCATCGTCCGCTTTCGCACCGTCGTCGAGGACACGCGCGATACGGCCTTCGTCATCTTCGCCGTCGTGGCGGGGATGGCGGCGGGCCACGACTATGTCCTGGGGCCGATCATCTGCACCCCTCTGGTGTTGCTGGCCGCGTGGGTGTTGCGTCCCCAGCGCGAGAAGCCGGGAGTCGCGGAGGGGACGCTGATCCTCCGCCTTGCTGCTGGACGGCCTCCCGATCCTCGTGTAGAGTCGCTGATGAAGCAGTTTCTGCCGGCGCATCGCCTGATCGGTCTTTCGACGGCGCGGGGCGGCACGGCCCTCGACGTGTCGTACCTCATCCAGCTTCCCCCGGCCGAGAAGGTCCTGACCCTCGCGGCGGAGTTGGGGCGCGTCGAGGGGGTGCAGAGCGTCGAGTTCAAGGGCAGCTGAGGACCGACGGCGGAATAGCGGGCTGCCCGCTAAGCCGCAAGCGGCAAGAAAGAGGGAAGTGATTCCGCCGCCGGTCCTCAGCTGATCCAACGTTAGTTCCTCCGTTTCCGGGAGTCACCTCCATGCAACGAAGTTTCTCTCGGCGTCAGCCATTGTTCCTCCTCGCGGCCCTGTGCGGGCTGGCGCTGCCTTTCGCGGCTCAGGGCCAGAAACCAGCGGAGAAGAGCGACGAGTTTTTCAAGAGTGACAAGGTCCTGCAACTGGTCCTCGAACTGGAGCCGAAGGACCTCGATTCGCTCCGCCGCGACGCGCGCAAATACGTCAAGGCCACGCTCAAGGAAGGCGACAAGGTCGTGTATCGCGACGTCGGCGTCCACCTCAAAGGGGCGGCCGGCAGCTTTCGCGGCATCGACGACAAGCCAAATTTGACCGTGAACATGGACAAGTTCACCAAGGGGCAGCTCTTTCATGGCATGGACAAGTTCCATCTGACGAACTCGTTGCAAGACCCCAGTTACCTCTCCGAACTGATTTGCGGCGAGTTGTTCCGCGCTGCCGGCATGCCCGCCTCGCGCGTCAGTCACGCGGTCGTCACGATCGCCGGCAAGCGGCGCGGACTCTACTACATCAAGGAAGGCTACGATAAGTTCTTCCTGGAGCGACACTTCAAGTCCAGCCGGGGCAACTTCTACGATGGCGGTTTCCTGCGCGACATCGATCAGCCGCTCCAGTTGATCCGGACCAAGGACGACGTCAAGGACCGGGCCGACCTCAAGGCGCTGGTTGCCGCCTCGCGCGAGCGCGATCCCAAGGTGCGTTTCGAGAAGCTGGAGAAGCTCCTCGACATGGACCGTTTCATCACCTTCCTGGTCATCGAAGTCATCACCTGGGACTGGGACGGCTATCCGATGAAATGCAACAACTACCGGATCTACCACGATCCCAAGCGTGACAAGTTGACGTTCATCCCTTCCGGCATGGACCAGATGTTCGGCGACGTCAACGGCCCGGTCGCGCCGGACTTTCAGGGCATGGTCGCCCAGGGACTGATGACCACTCCCGAGGGTCGCAAGCGCTACCTGGCCCGCATGGAAGAGGTGCTGAAGAAGGTCTACAACACGGAGGGCCTTCTCAAAACGCTCGACACGCTGCAGGCCCGCGTCCAGCCGGCGTTGGCGTCGGTCGATGCGGGGGCCGGACGCGACTATGTGAATCAGGTCAATCGACTGCGTGAGGCCATTCGCAATCGGCCGAAGAACCTCGAAGAACAGTTGAAACGGTTGAAGAAATAGAGCGTTTCAACCTGAGGGAGGACGAATTTCCAATTCGTCCTTGGCGAAGAGGACGAATTGGAAATTCGTCCTCCGTTGGTTGGGCCAGCCTGTTCCGTCAAGCGACCTGGTATCGAAGACATGCGAGAAGAGGAGTTCGCGGTGAGCCAAACAGGCGTCCTTCGTCTCGTGACGGCAATCGTTATGGGAATGGCCGCGGCGTCCGCAAACGCCGCCGACAGGATCGACTTCAATCGCGACGTGCGGCCCATTCTCTCCGAGGCCTGTTTCGCCTGCCATGGGCCGGACCAGAAACAGCGCAAGGCAAAACTTCGCCTCGATACGCCAGACGGCGCGCGCCAGGTCGTCGTCGCCGGCAAGCCTGCCGAGAGCGAGTTGATCGCCCGCATCTCCGACGGCGATCCCGCCAAGCTGATGCCGCCGGCGAAGTCCGGCAAGCTCCTCAAGCCGCATCAGAAAGAGATCCTCCGCAAGTGGATCGAGCAAGGGGCGAAGTACTCCTCTCACTGGGCTTTCGTCGCGCCTGTGCGTCCTTCGCTTCCGCCCCTCGACCTTCGCCAATCGGCAAGCAACAATCCGATTGACTCGTTCGTCGGCGCGAAACGACAGGCAGCGGGACTGAAGCCAGCGCCGGAAGCGGACAGGTTGACTCTGTTTCGGCGAGTCAGCCTCGATCTCGTCGGCCTGCCGCCAACCCTTGAGGAAACCGATGCGTTCTTGAAGGACGATTCGCCTCGGGCTTATGAGAAGCAGGTCGAACGCTTGCTGGCCTCGCCTCACTACGGCGAGCGCTGGGGCCGGCACTGGCTCGACGGCGCTCGCTACGCCGACTCCGATGGCTACGAGAAGGACAAGCCGCGTTTCGTGTGGGCCTATCGCGACTGGGTCATCAACGCCCTCAATCGCGATCTCCCCTACGATCGCTTCATCATCGAGCAGATTGCCGGCGATTTGCTCCCCGACGCGCGCCAGGATCAGCGTGTCGCCACGGGGTTCCTGCGCAATTCGATGATTAACGAGGAAGGCGGCATCGACCCCGAACAGTTCCGCATGGAGGCGATGTTCGACCGCATGGAAGCCGTCGGCAAGAGCGTCCTGGGGCTGACGATCCAGTGCGCTCAGTGCCACACGCACAAGTTCGACCCGCTGACGCACGAGGAGTATTACCGGCTCTTCGCCTTCCTCAACAACTCTCACGAAGCGAACATCGCCGTCTACACGCCCGACGAGTTGATGAAGCGTAACGGCATCTTTCGCGCCATCCAGGAGATCGAGGCGGACTTGCGCCACCGGACGCCGGACTGGAAGGAGCGCATGGCGAAGTGGGAGGAGAGCGTCCGCGGCAATCAGCCCGAGTGGGCCGTCCTGCGTCTGGCGGTCGATGACATCGCCACGGGCGGACAGAAGTATCTGCCGAAGGACGACGGCTCCTACCTGGCCCAGGGTTACGCCCCGACCAAGCATAAGGCCAAATTCACGGTGAAGGTGGATGCAAAGAAGATCAGCGCCTTTCGGCTCGAACTGCTCAACGATCCCAACCTGCCGCTGAGCGGACCAGGGCGGTCGCTCAAGGGGACGGCGGCCCTGACGGAATTCGAGGTCGAGGCAGCGCCGGCAGGGGATCCGGGCAAGCCGATCAAGTTGAAGTTCGCGAAGGCGACAGCCGACGTCGAGCAGCCGGAGCAGTCGCTCGACACGATCTACGACGACAAGAGCGGCAAGAAGCGTGTCACCGGTCCCGTGTCGTTCGCCATCGACGGCAAGCCCGAGACCGCCTGGGGCATCGACGCCGGCCCGGCTCGCCGCAATCACGAACGCAAGGCCGTCTTCACGCTCGCCCAGCCGATCGAGAATCCGCAGGGGACGGTGCTGACGATCTATCTCAGCCAGATGCACGGCGGCTGGAACAGCGACGACAATCAGAACCACAACCTCGGCCGTTTCCGTCTGTCGATCACCGGCGCAGCCGACGCCGTCGCCGACCCGCTCCCGCGCCTCGTCCGCGAGAGTCTCTCCATCGAGGCGAAAAAGCGGACAATTACACAACTCCTGGCCGTGTTCGACACCTGGCGGACGACGGTTCCGGAGTGGAAGGACGCCAACGCGAAGATCGAGGAGTTGTGGAACTCGCACCCCGAACCGGCGTCGCAACTCGTGTTGCAGCAGCGCGACAAGATGCGGCCGACGTCCATTCTCGAGCGCGGCGACTTCCTCAAGCCGAAGAAGCCGGTCACGCCGGGAGTGCCGGCGTACCTGCATCCGCTGTCGGACGAGAACGAGCCGCCGCGTCTGGCCTTCGCGAAATGGCTCGTCGATCGCAAGTCGCCAACAACGGCGCGAGCGCTGGTCAATCGCGCCTGGCAGACGTATTTCGGCACCGGTCTCGTCTCGACCAGCGAGGATTTCGGCATCCAGAGCGACGCCCCATCGCATCCCGACCTGCTCGACTGGCTGGCGGTCGAGTTCATGGAACAGGGCTGGAGCCTGAAGCAACTGCATCGGCAGATCGTCACGTCGGCGACGTATCGGCAATCGTCGAAGGTGACGCCGGAGTTGCTGGCCCGCGACCCGGACAATCGTCTGCTGGCGCGCGGGCCACGCTTCCGCGTCGAGGCGGAAGTGGTGCGCGACATTGCCCTGGCCGCGAGTGGGCTGCTCAACGATCGCATCGGTGGGCCGAGTGTCTATCCCGATGCGCCGGGCTTCCTCTTCCAGCCGCCGGCCAGCTATGGCCCGAAGGTGTGGAAGCAGACAACGGGCGAGGACCGCTATCGTCGCGGACTCTACACGTTCCGCTTCCGCTCGGTACCCTATCCGATGCTCCAGACCTTCGACGCTCCCAACGGCGATTTCGCCTGCGTCCGCCGGGTGCGCTCCAACACGCCTCTGCAAGCGCTGACCACGTTAAACGAGCCAATCTTCCTCGATAGCGCTCGCGCCCTGGCGCTGAAGACGGTCGCGGAAAAAGCAACGGACGAAGAACGGCTGACGTTCGCCTTCCGCCGCTGTCTGACGCGAAAGCCGACGGCGAAGGAGACGCACATCCTACTTGGATTGCTCAAGCAGCAGAGGGAGCGATTCGCGAAGGTTGGCGTCGATCCGTGGGAATTGGCGGCGTCCGATCCAAAGAAGCCGCCGAAGCTGCCGCAGGGCGTGATGCCGGCCGAGGTTGCCGCGTGGACGGTCGTGTCGCGGGTGCTGCTGAATCTGGATGAGACGATCACGAAGGAGTGAGGGATCGCTGGGGACTCCCGAGCGGTAGAATGGGAACATGGCCAAGAAACGCCCCACTCCTGCCCCGTACGTTCAGCCGTACCCCTATCCTTCGCCGAACATTCCAATGTCGGCCATCAAGCGCTTCGCGCGCCAAATTGCGGAAAAGTTCCAGCCGGAGAAGATCATCCTGTTCGGCTCGTATGCCTATGGTACGCCGCACAACGAGAGTGACGTGGATCTGCTGATCATCATGCCGGCCAGCAACGTGGTCAATCAGTCCATCCGTATCTGCCTCGCATTCAAGCGGCCGTTCTCACTCGATCTAATCGTCCGGACTCCAAAACAGATTGAACAGGGATTGATCGATGACAACTGGTTTATTCGTGACATAGTCGAGAAGGGGAAAGTCCTTTATGAAGCGCGAGACGGCGAAGTGGGTTCGGAAGGCGGAGACGGACATAAAAGCGGCACGCCACCTCGCCCGGCGAAGGCCTCCACTGCGCGATCCAGCGTGCAACCTGTGTCAGCAAGCCGCCGAAAAGTACCTCAAAGCACTTCTACAAAATCGCGGCGCCCACGTCCCAAAGACGCATGACCTCGATGATCTCCTCGACTTGCTTGTCCCGCATGACCCGCCGCTGGAGAGGCTCAGGCGATACGCCACCTCTCTCACTCGCTACGCGGTGGAATACCGATACCCTGGCAGATGCTCAACCACCCGGGAGATGAACGCGGCTCTTCGCAATGCCGAGAGGGTCCGAACAGAGGCGCGGAAGCTGCTGGGACTCCCACCGTAGCCTGCCCGATCGTCGCAGAATCCGCTACACGGCACCCCCCGCCTCGCTAAAGTGAATGGAAGCCATCCCACCGAAGGAGTTGCTCCGTGACCCCACCGCTTCTCGCTCGCCGCTGGTTTCTCCGCGATTGCGGCGTCGGACTCGGCGCTGCCGCACTCGCTCAACTTCTCGGTGAGACGGCTTCCGCCGCGACGAAGCCGCACTTCGCGCCGAAGGTCAAGCGCGTCATCTACCTGTTCATGGCCGGCGCTCCCAGCCACCTCGAACTTTTCGACAACAAGCCGATGCTGGCCAAGCTCGACGGTCAACTGCCGCCGCCCGAGCTCATCAAGGGCTATCGGGCCGCGTTCATCAATCCCTCCTCCAAGTTCCTCGGGCCGAAGTTCAAGTTCGCGAAGAAGGGCCAGTGCGGCGCGGAACTCTCCGAATTGCTGCCGCAACTCGCGGAAGTCGTCGATGACATTGCCATCGTCAAGTCCATGACGACCGACGCTTTCAATCACGCTCCGGCCCAGATCCTGATGAACACCGGTTCGCAGCAGTTTGGCCGGCCGTCGATGGGGTCGTGGATCACTTATGGTCTGGGCAGCGAGTTGCAGGACTTGCCCGGCTTCATCGTCTTCTCCAGCGGCAAGAAGGGCCCCAGCGGCGGCAATTCGTGCTGGGGCAGCGGCTTCCTGCCGACGGTCCACCAGGGTGTCATGTTCCGCTCCAGCGGCGATCCGGTCCTCTATCTCAGCAATCCGCGCGGCGTCGATACGAAACTGCAGCGCGACTCGCTCGACGCCGTCAGCCAGCTCAACAAGCTGCGGCTCGATGAGATGGGCGATCCGGAGATTGCCACGCGCATCAACTCGTTCGAGATGGCTTTCCGCATGCAGTCGTCCGCCCCCGATCTGATGGACCTGACGAAGGAGTCGAAGAAGACGATCGAAATGTACGGCGCCGAGCCGGGTAAGCCGTCGTTCGCCAACAACTGTCTGCTGGCGCGCCGGCTGATCGAGCGCGGCGTCCGCTGCGTTCAGTTGTTCCACGAAGCCTGGGACCAGCACGGCAACCTCGTCGCCGATCTGAAGAAGAACTGCCACGACACCGACCGGGCCTGTGCCGCGCTCATCAAGGACCTGAAGGCACGCGGCCTGTTCGACGAGACGCTCATCATCTGGGGCGGCGAGTTTGGCCGGACGCCGATGGTGCAGGGCGGCAGCGATGGCCGGGACCATCACCCCAACTGCTTCACGATGTGGCTGGCCGGCGGCGGCATCAAGCGTGGCGTCACGCTCGGCGAGAGCGACGAGTTCGGCTTCAACGCCGTCAAGGATCGCGTTCACGTCCGCGATTTGCACGCGACGATTCTGCATCTGCTCGGGCTGGATCACACGAAGTTGAGCGTGAAGTTCCAGGGCCTGGACATGAAACTGACGGGCGTGGAGCCGGCTCGCGTGGTGAAGGAAATCCTGAGTTGAGCCCGCAGCGCAAGCAAGGGAACCGGACCTTGCTTGCGCTGCGGGCTCGTGTCAATTCCCGCGCAGTGCCTCCTGCGCCTTCTGGTCCTGCAAGAATGCCAGCAGATCGATGAACTGCTCGTAGTTCAGCAGCGCCACGACGTTGTCCGGCATCAGCGACACCTTCGACGCCTCCAGCGACTCGATCTCCTTCGCCGGCAAGCGCATATCCTGCCCTGTCACGTCGCGCAACACGACTTCCGTTTTGCTCTGACTGATCTTCAGACCACTGTAGATCTTGCCCGAGGTCAGCGTGGCCACATAGGTCTGATAGCCCTCCTTGATCTCCTTGCTCGGCTCGACCATCGACTCGACGAGCTTCTCCAGCGAATGCGTTTGCCAGATCTTCGTAAGGTCCGGCCCCACCGCGACGCCAACGCCCTCCAACGTGTGGCACTTCGCGCAGGCCAGCTTGTTCTGATCGAAGTACAGCGTCCGGCCTCGGCCTGCATCCCCCTTCTCTTTCATCAGCGTCTTCAGCTTCGCGATCTCGGCAGGGTTGTTCGCGATGTTCAATCCCGTCTTCATCACCTTGCTCAGCAGGGCCTCCGCCTCACTATCGCGCCGGCCATGCTTGCGCAGCACTTCCGAGACCTCCAGCACACGCTCGCGCGCCAGCTTGCCATCGAGGAAGAGTTTACCCACTTCTTTCGCGCCCGTCGCCTCGGTCCCGAGCAACATCACGGCCTCGCCGTGCAGTCCTTCATCCTTGACCCTGAGCAGTTGCCGGGCAAACTCCTTCACGCCGGCCGGATCGAGGACGGCCAGGGTCCGCAGCGCTTCGCGGCGCAGGCTCCGCCGATCCGCCTCCTTGCCCGCCAGGACCTCCTTCAATGCCGGCAGACTGCCACGATCGTTCAGGACGCGCAGAGCGCGGACGATCGCTTCGCGCTCCGCCAGGGGGCGAGTGCCCTCTCTCAGCAGCTTGACGAGTCCCGGTGCTGCCTTGGTTACCCGGCCCTGTTCGATGCCGGCGATGACTGACAGACGCACGCTCTCGTCGCTGTCCTCCAGCAGTTCGAGCAGCCACTTCTCGGCTTTCGGGCCATCGAGCGCCTTGCCCAGCGACAGCACTTCC
>JBBRIK010000135.1:0-8665 GCA_038221045.1 Gemmatales bacterium | reverse complement strand
CCCAGGATAGGGGCGAGGGGAGCAAGAGAAGAAACCCCTCCCCTGGAGCGAAACGCAAGCAAGACTCAGCCTCCTTTTCAACCCGAGTGTAAATGATACAGACGCACACCTATCCCAGATTGCCCAGTTCTTCGCTTTCCCAGCCCACCTTGTCAATTCTCGGCCCGGCACACCTGATGCATACCGTGCGGATGCGCCACGATTCTTCACCATCCGCGAGGGTCA
The DNA here is from genome assembly GCA_038221045.1 of Gemmatales bacterium. Taxonomy (GTDB): domain Bacteria; phylum Planctomycetota; class Planctomycetia; order Gemmatales; family Gemmataceae; genus JBBRIK01. The sequence continues at coordinate 8,440 of JBBRIK010000135.1, read as the reverse complement.
TTTCGAGAGCGCCTTGTTGAGGAGTCGTTCATGCTCATCCGAATCCGGCGGCCGGTATCCCGTGCCGGTTTGCTGCTGTTGTTCCTGCTCCCCAACCTCGTGAAGGCCGATCCGCCGGCCGCTCATCCGGTGGACGAGCCTTTACGCCTGCTCGCCCGCGCCCAGCAAGTCTTTACGACCGTCCAGGACTACTCCTGCACCCTCATCAAGCAGGAACGCATCGCCGGAACGCTGACGCCGGTCCATGTCGTCTCCATGATGGTCCGCCAGCAGCCATTCAGCGTCTATCTGAAATGGCATCAGCCGAAAGCCTGCATCGGCCAGGAGGCGGCTTACGTCGCCGGCAAGAACAACGGCATGATGCGCGCGAAGTCGTCCGGCCTGCTTGGCAGCGTCGGCTTCGTGTCGGTCGATCCGAACGATCCGCGGGCGAAGAAGACGAGCAATCACGCCATCAACGAGTCGGGGATCGCCAACCTGATGGGACGCTTCAGCGAGCGATGGCAGGCGGAGAAGAAGTTCAATCGCGTGACGGTGAAAGTCGGCGAATACGAGTACAACAAACGCCGCTGCATTCGCACTGAGATGGCCTACAGCGAGAACGTGCCCGGCTCGCCCTACTATCGCAGCGTGGTCTTCTTCGACAAGGAACTGAGCATGCCGATCCGCGTCGAATTGTACGATTGGCCCAAGGCGGGCGGCCCCGCTGGCGGCGAGTTGCTCGAGATGTACAGTTACATCAACCTCAAGCTCAACGCGGGATTGCCGGATGCGACGTTCAATAAGTGAACGTCTTCCGCTTGCGGCTTAGCGGAATGAAGACCGCTAAGCCGCAAGCGGCAAGAAGGGCCTCCTATTTCGTCAGCCGAAGCCGCCCCAGCGCCAGGTGCGCCTCCTCGGTCAGCCACGCTCCGGGACAGCCGCGCGACAAACTCTCGAGGACCTCCTGCGCCGCAGGTGTGCCGATCCGCTCCAGCGCTTGCAGCGCGCGGCCCGCCCGCAGACGGTCCGGCGGCGGCACTCGTTCGTCGAGCGGCTGCAACATCCGCTCGATGCGGCGACGCAATTCCAGCGAGGGCTGCTTCTCCAGCCGCCGGCGCATGGCCCCCTCGGCCATGTCGAGGAGCTTCTCCAACTCCACTCCCGCCTTCTCGCGCACCGCGAAGCGCGTGTGATCCAACTCGTCGATCAACTTCTCGATCCGGGCCGGGTTCGGCTGCTCGACCACTCGGAAACGCTCCTTCAGGAAGGGCAACGACTGCTCAGGCCGTGCCGCGAGGAGGGCCGACGCTCGATAGCCCGCCGAGGCGTCACCGTCGCGCATCTGCTTCCAGAGGACGTCCAGGTCCTTTTCCGAGAGGCGCTCCGGCACCTGACGCCCGATCAAGAGCCGGCCCACGTCGCGTAACAGGACCTCGCCGGTCTTGGTGCCGACGGCCGCTGTTAGCCCCGTGGCAGAGAGCGCCACGGCACGCACTTCGCCGGCGTATCCTTCCGTCGGCGTGAACGCCAGACCCGACGTTCGCGTGGTCCGTTCTTCTTGCCGCGTGACGGCCTGGCCCGTGGCGACTTCACACAGGCCGAAGTAGCCGCCGAGGCCAGCCACCACCAGCGTCCGCCCATCTCCCGAGCAGGCCAGGGCGAGGGAGCTGACGTCCTCGACGCCGGTGAAACGCAATTCCTCGCCGCGAACCGGGTCGCGCAGTCGTACAGTCCCGTAAGGCGACGACGAGGCGAGCAGCCGGCCATTCATGCAGAAAATCAGGCCCGTCACTTCTGCCCGCCGCCCCTCACGTAGCGCGTGCAGCAGACGCAGCGACTTGCCGTCTTTGCCTACCGTCCAGAGCTTGACGAGGGAGTCGTGTCCGCCGGTGGCCAGCGTCTTGCCATCGGGGGAAAAGTTGATGCACGAGACGGCATCGGTATGCGCCTCGATCTGGCAGAGCGATCGGCCCGTAGACACGTCCCAGAGACGAACGGTCTGATCGTAGCAGGCCGAGGCGAGGTAGCGGCCATCGGGCGAGAAACTGATACCGAGGACGGTCCGCTCGTGTCCTGTCAACTTGCGAAGCAGTTTGCCGGTGACGGCGTTCCAGAGGAGGACGTATCCATCGCGGCCCGCCGAGGCGAGCAACTTACCGTCGCGCGAATAGGTGAGGGAAGAGAGCGAGCCATCGTGGCCGCGCAACTCGCGAGCCTCGCCGTTGGCAAGGTTCCAGAGACGAATCGTCTGGTCCTGACCACCCGAGGCGAGGGTCTTGCCATCGGGACTGAAGGCCAGGGCAGTGACCGTCACGCCATGCTTCAGGTCGATCTTCTGAGCAGCGGCGGCCGGAGCGAGCAGGACGAGTACGAACAGCGAGCGCATGGGTAAATCCTCCCGCCGTTAGACGACGGGGAGGAGAGAGTGGTTCCCACGTTCTTGCCGCTTGCGGCGGAGCGGGGAGATCGCTACGCCGCAAGCGGCAAGACAGCGGGCCGGACTCAGTCTTCATCATCGAGGGGCAGGTGGGTGTCCTTCTGAAGCAGGTTCACTTTCGGCACCTTCCGCTCCTGATACGCCTCCAGGCGTTTCTGCGCGATGCTCCCCGCGTCTTTCTCAATGTAAGCGCCCTGCGGGGGCTTGCGGAGCGCGGCCAGGGCCTGATTCTGCCGCTTGACTGCGGCGTCGAAATCACCCGTCCGCGCGTACACCTCGGCCAGCCGCTCCAGGCTCTTGTGATCCGCCTCCTTTCCCCAGGCGCGCTCGGCGGCGGCTACCGCCTTGGCGGCATTGCGGAATTTGGTTTCGGGGCAGCAGGTGTAGGCCAGCGCGAGGCGCACATAGCAGGTTTGGACGGACAGTCCAGGGAGGCAGGGCCGGTCGGGTCCCAGCCGCTTCAGGGTCTCCTCGTAGTCGGCGATGGCCCCGATGAAGTTCGAGCGCCGCCAGAGCAAGTCGCCGCGCTTCATCCTTGCCCCGGTGAGGTTCGGCGCGCGGCGAAGGGCCTCCGTGTAGTCGGCGTACGCCCCATCCCAGTCGATCCAGGAGTCGCGATGCTCCGCGCGTTCGCAGAGGTCGTAAACGGTTTTGGGATTGCGGAGCCTCTCCTGCCGATCCAGGGCTTGCCGCTCTTCCTCTCGACTTCGGTAGGTGTTGATGTAGGCGTCCGCCCCGAGGGGCAACAAGGCGACAACGGCCAACGCCAGGACGAGGAGGCGAGTCGTGGGGGAATAAGAAAGCGCATGAGATGCCTCTGGGTGGAAGGGAGAGGACGCCGCAGTGTCCCTCCCTTGTGGACGGATGGCGGGAGGGGAATATTCTAAGGGACCGGAGAAACGAAGTGTATTCAAGCTTTTCTGCGGTGTGCGATTCGCCCGGCGAGCGGGGCCAGTAATGGCCCCGTTTTGGCGAACCACCGGGGCCATTACTGGCCCCGCTCGCCAATCTCGCACAGGAAATGAAAATGGGCGAACGGCGGGTCTCGACCCCGCCGTTCGCCTTCTCTCTCGCGAAGAGTGCCAACAAGATCAGATGCCGAACTCGGGCCGGCGTTTGCACAGTTGGGCTTGCAGCCGGGCGACGATGCTCGAGTGCATCTGGCTGACGCGCGATTCGCTCAGGTCGAGCGTCGCGCCGATCTCCTTCATCGTCATGTCCTCGTAGTAGTAGAGGATGATGATGAGGCGCTCGTTGCGGTTGAGGCCGCGCGTCACCAGCCGCATCAGATCGCGATTCTGCAGCCGATGCGTCGGGTCCTCTGCCTTCTTGTCCTCGAGAATGTCGATCTCGCGGACGTCCTTGTAGCTGTCGGTCTCGTACCACTTCTTGTTGAGGCTCACCTGAGTGACGGCCGTGGCGTCGCCCTTCATCTTGTGGAACTCATTCACGGGAACGCCGAGCCTTTCCGCCAACTCGTCGGGGCTGGGAGGCCGGCCAAGCGCGGCTTCGAGCGTCTTGCGCGCCTCTTCCATCTTGCTCGCCTTGCTGCGGACCAGGCGCGGCACCCAGTCCATCGTGCGCAGCTCGTCGAGCATGGCCCCTCGAATTCGCGGCACGCAGTACGTCTCGAACTTGACGCCGCGTTCCGTGTCGAAGGCGCTAATGGCGTCCATCAGGCCGAAGACGCCGGCGCTGATGAGGTCGTCGATATCGACACCATCGGGCAGCCGGGCCCAGATGCGGTCGGCATTGTACTTCACCAACTGGAGGTAGTGTTCGACGAGATGATTGCGATGCTCGTCGTTCGGGTTGGCCTGGTAGTCGCGCCAGAGCTGCTGAATGTCCGCGTCTACATGCGTCACCATGGACCCCTCCCTGATGTTCGGCAACCAGGCAAGCGCGGCCCGAGCCGGATCCGTCCCAGGGTTCGCGGCAAGGCTTCCCCGTGCCTTGTCGCGAGGTCCGTCTGGTCCGGGAACGAGTGCGCGATCTGGGTCCGGCGCCGTGAAACGGGCCATTCCCACCCCTCGATCGCACTCTGTTACTGTCCGTCTCGTGATCCGTCTTTGCGCTCGGTTGCCTGACTCCCTTCGACTGCGGCCTGCGATCGCGCAGGCTACAGTTCCTCATTCCTAATCGACACCCAGGTTGACCGTTCTGCAGGAAAAATCCCTGTCAGCCTCGGTCTCGCAGGCATCTGTGCGGATGATTCCGCCGGTCTCGTGTTTCACGAATGGAGGGGGGCGTATACGCTCAAGAGAGGTTGCTGTCAAGATCAGGTTCAAGGGTCCGATGACGAACAACTTCTTGCCGCTTGCGGCTTAGCGGTCTTCTGCAAAGCCGCAAGCGGCAAGAACAACGGAGACCAGCATGACAGAGGACCGCGTCCTGGGCCTCTTCGCGAAATGGCCGGCGGCGGGGCAGGTCAAGACAAGGCTGGCCTCGACGACGTCCGTCGAGTGGGCCACCCAGGTCGCCGCCGCCTTCCTCGCGGATACACTCGATCGACTTGCCGTCGTCCCGGCGCATCGATTTATCGTCTACACGCCGGACGATGCCGCGCTCGCCTTTGCGTCTCTAGCGGAAGATCGCTTTTCTCTGCTGCCGCAAGGCTCAGGGCATCTCGGCGATCGTCTGGCGCGGTTCTTTGCCGCTCACGACGGCCTGCCGGTGGTCGTCCTCGGCAGTGACAGTCCGACCTTGCCGGCCGCCTTGGTCGAAGCAGCCTTCGGCCAGTTGGAACACGCCGACGTCGTCCTCGGTCCCGCGACCGATGGGGGATACTATCTGCTGGGATGCCGGCGCTATTATCCGTCGCTGTTTTCGGGAATTGATTGGGGAGGTTGTCGCGTCCTTGCTCAGACGATCGAGAGGTTGGGCGAGGCGAGCCTGACCCTGCTGCCGCCCTGGTACGACGTCGATAGCCTTGAGGACTGGCAGATGTTGCGCGGACATGTCGCCGCCCTGCGCCGCGCCGGGATCGACCCCGGCGTGCCACGGACGGAGAAGCTGTTGCTCGCCGGGAGATGATCGAGTCAATCGCCGGAAGGGCCGCAGAGGCTTTCGATTTCCTCGGGACTCAGCGGCACGCTCATCCGGCAGCCGATGAGATAGATGAACTTCTCCTCGCTCGGCTTCTCCTCGCCGCCGAGGAAGGAGAGCAGTGCTTTCAGGAAGGGTTTCTTCTTCACCCAGGGCGCATCCTCGACGGGCAGATGCCGGCGGATGTGAACGACCTTGGCCGTGCGGACCATCGACGTCCCGTGACGGCCCCCCTGCAGCTGCACCGCCAGGACCGTACCTGGCTCCAGCGGCTTATCGAGCAGGAAGCCAAGGCCCGAGACGGAAACGTCGTGAACGAGCGCCTGGAAGTTCTGGAAGGTGGGCCGGACCGCGAAGCGAACGATCTGTTTATACCGGCAAGAATGGCGTTTCTGCGTACGTCCCTCGACGCCGGGTGGGCGTTGGGCCTGGGAGGCGGAATTCTCAAGATGCTTCATGCTCCGATCGCTCCACATTGGGGAGAGCAAGGAGTGCGTTCAAGCAAGCGTAGGCCATAGTGGACAGCCTGTCAAACGTGTTGTCGCTTGCGGCGTAGCGGTCTTCTGGAAAGCCGCAAGCGGCAAGCGATCAGACGACGGCATCGTAGCCGAGGTCTTCGCACAGACCCTCCGCCTGGTCCGGCGTCAGAGGACCGATGCGCACCTCACGGCCCGCCACCCAGAAGCAGAGGTAGCCGTCGATCGTCGCGGCCTCGACGTTGCCCCGGATGCGGATGTCGGTAACGTGCGTATCGGACCCCTCGTCCAGATACGTCTTCACGCGGATGGCAGTCATCTCCTTGGCGGACTTCTTCACGAGCGTCTCCATCGGTGTTCTCCTTGCCGCACCAGCCCGCTGCTTCCTCACGACGCCAGCCCAATCAACTCCTTCAGGTCCACCCCGGCAGCTTCCTCGAGCCGGCCGTCGAGCGGATGCCAGAGGGCCAGGCCGAGGCGGGCGCGCTCCTCCAGGACCGCCACCTTCTCGGGCGTGCCGGGCCGCGCGTTCGTCGGCTCCGGCATGCGCGCCTTGCCGCAGAAGTCCTGGACGCCGCGACGCGCGAACTTGCTCGTCGAGGGATACAGATCGCGGACGCCCGGCCGATAGTAGCACGACCAGCACAGACCCCGCGGACGATTCGATTTCACCTTCTGACAGTGCCGGCACAACATGATGGATCTCCCCGGAATGACTCGCCCCAGAATTCGTGGTTGTGGTCTCAGGCCGCCGCCGTCTCGCCGTTTTCGTGGTTCTCGCCGTCTTCGCTCGACAGCCGTTCGGCCAGGGAGCGCTGCACCTCGACGAGCAACTCGTGGCGCATCTCGTCGCGCGGCGTGTCGTCGAACCAGTTGAGGAACCAGCGGCAGGCGGCGGGCTCGCCCATCTGCTGATCGATCTCGAAGCACATCCGAGCGAAGAACTCCTCCACCTCGGCGACAGTTTCGAGCCCATCGCCCTGCCAGCCGCAGTAGCCCAGCGCACAGGCGGCCTCGACCGGCCAATCCTGCACGCATTGCAGGGGAGGAGGCGTCGTCGTCGCACCCTGGAGCAGACGCGGATCGTCGTTGGCCAGCGCCTCGCGCAGGGCTTCGAGGCTTTCGGTCGAGAGCAGCGTCACGACACCCGTCCGCCACACGTTTCTCCAACTTTCCATGATTCCATCTCCTCTATCGGATCGTCTGTCGAGGATTGTTCTCTTCTTTGACCATTGTCTACACCTTCATTGTAGAGTTGATCGTCTTATTGTCAATACTAAATTTTGTTTTTCTATGATTTTATCTGTAATAATCATAACTATATGTCTAAATAGACAGTTATAAACATCAGTTATAAGCATTAAGTAGTCAAAAACAACAGAAAGAGAGGACTCGTAGCCGGAATGGGAGCGGGCTGGTGACGTGCGGGCGGTTCGGACATCGAAGGGAGAGGTGAACCGAGGTGAATGGGAGTCCAGACCATGAGCGCGAACGCGCGGTTGGCGAGTGAGGAATGGCTACAAGAGGCTGCCGGGCAAGTGTTTTCGGACGGACCTCGGACGTCCTGGATTCGCTCATTTAGCGTTGGGAGGACTTGCGCTGTCGTCTGAGAGTCTGTGAAAAAACCGAGCCCCGTCAAATGTGCGCCACGATCGGGCGTTGTAAGGAAACACCCGAAAATGGGAAGATAGAGAAGGTAGGTAGCTACCTAGTTTCGCCACCTTACCATTTTCAGGTGTTTCCTTACAAAGCCCGGAAGATCAGGACTCACGTCGAAAATCACTTACATGAAAGTGCCATTCGTCCGCGACACTTTTCGCCCCCGGCTCTTGAATCCGGCGGTGGAGTGAGCGAGCTCATTTCTTCTTCTTCGCGGCAGGCTTCTTGACCGCTGCCTGTTTCGCTGCTGGCTTCTTCGCAACCGATTTGGCGGTTTTCGCCGCGGGCGTTGGCTTCGCGGCCGCACTCGCCCCTTTGGCCCGCCCCGCTGACTTTTGCGGTGTTTTCGGCTTTGCCTTCCCCTCTCCGGCAGCCGGGGTCTTTTCGCCACCCCTCACCCCCGCGACTCCGCCCACGACCGCGCCCACCGCCGCCCCAAGCGGACCGAACAGCGACCCCACGGCGGCCCCGGCCGCGGCTCCCGCGGCCGCGCCCGTGCCGGCCTCGCCGACGGTGCCCAGGCCCGAAGTCTTGTCCTTGGATTTTGTCTGCGTCGTCTGCGTTTTCTTCGTCTTCGCCATTGGAGGTCCTCCCTGTAGCAGCATCCGCACGAGATTTCTCGTCCGGCGGTCTTTATAGCAAACCACCTGCAAAAGCAAGCAGGGCGTCGGCGAAACGGCACCGAGGGCGCACGACATGGTTTGCGCAATGGGGAGGTAGCCATTTCGGTCTGTCGATGGAACTCGAATTCATGAAGCAAGTTGCGTCAACACTATCACTGATGATCGCTGCGCCAGCCCTCAAAATTCTTCGACCTTTCGCCGTAACCCCTTGGCACTTC
>JBBRIK010000134.1:0-8695 GCA_038221045.1 Gemmatales bacterium | reverse complement strand
GCTCTTCAAGGCCGAATCGATAGGCCCGACGAAGTGCCTGCCGCCGGGCAAACCCCTTGAGATGAAGCTGAGCAAGGACGGCGAAAAAGTGTGGATCGGCTTCAACGACGAGAAGGGCGGCTTCCACGACAACCATCTCGGCAAGGGCAAACGCCACGAACTCGACCCGCTGTGGGTCCGCATCGAAATCGTGCGCATCATCGTGGATTGACCCTCGCCGCGAACAGATTAACAGCGTTTCTCACCGCACCCTCTACACAAACCTGCGAGAGTGGGTCTGGCCAGAAGTAGCCGCTTCAACAACGAGCCGCGACCGCAAGGGAGCGGCCCAAAGAAGCCGCGACCGCAAGGGAGCGGCTCGTTATTGGAGTCGCGGCTCGTTGTTGCAAGGGACGTTTCGACATGCAAGAAGCCACACTCCGGAGACTCTGATGAAAACCAGCGGCTGGTGTTGGACAATCCTGATCGCGGCGACCGTCGCCAGCCCCTTCTCGCTGGCTCAGGAGAAGAAAACTCCGGACCTGACGACGAAGTTCGCCGCGTCCGACCCCGACTTCAAGATCCAGGGCGAATACGAAGGCGAAGTGTCCGGCAAGGGCAAGTACGGAGCGCAGGTGGTGGCCAAGGGGAACGGCAAGTTCGAGGTCTATTTCCTCGCCGGCGGCTTGCCCGGAGCAGGCTGGGACGACAAGGTCCGAGTGGTCATCGACGCCGTCACCAAAGAGAAGGCCGTCAGCTTCACCAGCCGCTCCTGGACCGGGACCATCGCCGAGGGCATCCTCAGCGGCGACACAGCCGGAGGCGGGACGTTCAAACTGAAGCGCGTCGAACGCAAGAGTCCCACCCTCGGCGCGAAGCCGCCCGAGGGTGCCGTCGTCCTTTTCGACGGCAAGAACTCGGACCTGTGGGACAAGGGACAGATCGTCGAAAACGAACTGCTCTATCGCGGCACCACAAGCAAGAAGGGGTTCGCTGCCGGCAAACTCCATCTCGAGCTTCGCACGTCCTATCAGCCGAAAGCCGGGGGGCAGGGACGAGGCAACAGCGGCGTATTCGTTCTCGGCAAGGAGATCCAGGTCCTCGACAGCTTCGGACTCGAAGGCAAGGACTACGAGTGCGGCGCGTTCTACAGCAGCGCCAAACCGGCGGTCAACATGTGCTTTCCGCCTCTGACCTGGCAGACCTATGACGTGGAAGTCAAGCCCGACGACAAGGGCGACCTGCGGGCCACCGTTCTGCTCAACGGCGTCAAGGTCCACGACGGCTATCCGCTCGCCAAGAAGGGAGCCAGACCCAGCGGCATTCACCTTCAGGACCACGGCAACCCGGTCGTCTATCGCAACATCTGGTTCGTGCCGGCCGACGCGCCGGAGAAGAAGTAGTCGCCCCCCGGCAGCAACTGTGATACATTCGAGACAGGTAATTCATCGCTCGTTCTTCGTCATCTGAAGGGGGGCTTTCATGCTGACGATCTTCGGCCGTCCGCACCGCAAGGGCGGCTTCTGCGACGGCTTTTCGCGCCGGGATTTCCTGACAGTCGGCGGCACGCTCGTCGGCGGCGCGCTGGCGCTGCCGAACCTGCTGGCTGCCGAGGCGCAGTCGGGCATCAAGCTATCGCACAAGGCGATCATCAACGTCTTTCTGCCGGGCGGACCGCCTCACCTCGACATGTGGGACCTCAAGCCGGATGCCCCGGACGGCATTCGCGGCGAGTTCAAGCCCATCGATACCAGCGTACCCGGAATCCGCATCTGCGAACACTTCCCGCGCATCGCCCGGATGGCGGAGAAGTTCATTTTCATCCGCTCTCTTTCCGGCAACAGCGGCGATCACGACGCCTTCCAGTGCATGACGGGCCGCAAGAAAGACCCGCAGAAGACCGGCTTCTGGCCGGCGATGGGCGCCTGGGTGTCGAAGGTGCGCGGGCCGGTCAACCAGGCCGTGCCGCCGCATCTGTCGCTGATGTACCGCACCGGCGAGGCCCGCTGGGGCGATCCCGGCGACGGCGGCTTCCTCGGCCTGGCGCACGCGCCCTTCCGGCTGGTCGGCGGCCAGGGCAAAAGCCCGAAGACGGACAGCATGGTCCTCCAGGGAGTGACTCTGGAACGCTTGCAAGACCGCGTCGGCCTGATGAGGGCGTTCGACGGCCTGGAACGCCGCATCGATCAGCGCGGCCTGGCCGACGGCATGGACACTTTCAACCAGCAAGCGCTGGGCATCCTGACCTCGTCGAAACTGAAGGAATCGCTCGATCTCTCGAAGGAGAGTCCCGAGGTGCTTGCTCGCTATGGCGTGAACGACTCGGTTTTCGAGCGCGACGGCGCTCCGCGCATGGTACGCAACTTCTGCCTGGCCCGGCGGCTCGTGGAAGCCGGGGCGCGCGTGGTCAGCCTCAACTTCAGCCGCTGGGACTGGCATGGGGCAGACGGCAAGAACTTCGTGCAGGGACGCAAGGACATGCCGCTGCTCGATCAGGCTGTCTCGGCCCTGGTGACCGATCTGCACGAGCGCGGCCTGAACAACGATGTGGCCGTCGTGGTCTGGGGCGAGTTCGGCCGCACGCCGCGCATCAACAAGGACGCCAGCCGAGACCACTGGCCGCAGGTCAGTTGCGCTCTCCTGGCCGGCGGCGGGATGCGCACCGGGCAGGTGATCGGCGAGACGAATCGCCTGGCGGAACACGCGACGAAGCGGCCAGTGACACATCAGGAAGTGTTCGCCACGCTCTACTCGGCCATCGGGTTGAATCTAAGTCAAGTGCGCATCTTCGATCCCAACGGCCGGCCGCAGTATCTGGTCGATCCGGGCGTCGAGCCGATGAGAGAGTTGGTCTGAGAGACATTTCCGCGAAGGGCGGTCCCTTCGCGGATGTTCTCCTGCTCCTTGAATCGCCCACCCATCCGCTTCGGTAACCGTGCGCAATCAGGCCTGGGAAGCGCTCGCGTTTGCCAGCACTATTCCCGATCGAGTGATGACACCCTCATGACACACTTCACGACGCGATATGGTTTCGTCTTCCTGCTTCTCCTCCTGGCCGCGCCACTGCGGGCGAAGGAAGCCGTCCTAGTGGAGGACGGCAAGGCGCGGTGCTCCATCTTCGTGTCGCCGCGCGTCTGGGATGACGCGGTCAAGAACCCCGAGACGCCGAGTTGGCGCACGCCAAAACCGGAAGACCAGCGTCGCCGGCTGCGCGAGTCGGTCCGCGACCTGGCCGGCGTCCTCGAACGAATGACGGGTGCCAAGATCGACATCGTCGCCGGCCGGCCCAAGGCGGAAAAGGGGGTCGCCATCCTCATCGGGGAGTACGCCGTGGAGAAGTTCGGCGCTCCCAACAAACCGTATCCCTTTCAGCAGGGCATCCGCGTCGCGGTCACGGATACGGCCGTCGGCCTGGCGGGCGAGTCGGACCTGGCGACGAGTTACGCCATCTACACTTTCCTGCACGATCTGGGCTGTCGCTGGTATTTCCCCAGTCCCCTCGGCGAGGCGCTGCCCTCCACGAAGACCCTCAAAGTCGCCGAGCGCAATGGTTGCTCCGGGCCGTACACGATCTATCGAGGTGTGTGGTACTGCGACAATGATTTCGCACGCCGCAACCGCCTCGGCGGGGCGGAGCTGGCGGCCGGACACGCTCTCGAATACACCGTCCCGAAGGAACTGCGCAAGACCAACCCCGAGATCCGCGCGATCATCGGCGGCAAGCCTCACGATCACCTCGTCAAGTGGACGCACCCTCTCGTCGCGGGCTCCATCGCCAACGTCCACCTCGAAACGCTCAAGAAGGAGCCAGGGACATACTCCTTCTCGCTGTCGCCCGACGACGGCATGAGCTGGGATGAGTCGGACGACAAGAAGTTTGACGCCGGCGACTTCGATCCTGCCTCCGGCGTCGTCTCCAAGACCGACCGCCTCATGGTGCTGTCCAACCGGGTCGCGAAGAAGGTGACGGCAAAGCATCCCGACGTACTCTTCGGCATCCTTGCTTATGCCGATTACTTCCGCCCGCCGGTGCGCGAGAAGGTCCATCCGAGCGTCATCCCGGAGTTGGCCCCGATCACCTATAGCCGGGCGCAGCCGATGAGCGACGACGGCGAGCCGAACAATAAGGCGCTGCGGTCCATCGTCGAGGGGTGGGCGAAGGTGTCGCCGCGAACGTCGTACTACTTCTACGCCTGGTTCCTGGCCGAGTTGTCGGGGCCGAACCCGATGATCGCGAAGTGGGGGCACGACGTCCCGTACATCTACCAGAAGGGCAACTGTCGCTTCTGGCAGCCCGAGACGGTGACGAACTTCGAGAGTTGCATGCACGCTCACCACCTGGGCATTCGCCTGGCCTGGGACCCCACCCAGAAGCCGGCGGACATCATCGACGAGTTGCATCAGAAGCTCTACGGCGCGGCCGGCAAGGAGATGGCGGCCTACTGGCACTTCATCGACGACGTGTGGACCAAGACGCCGGAATACGCCGGGTGCGGCTTCGGCCACCTGCGCCGCTGGAACCGGACCAACATGACCAAGGCGCGGACCCTAATGGACGCCGGGATCAAGTCGGCCAGGACGGACGTCGAGAAGCAGCGCGTCGAGATGGCGAGTGCGTCGCTGTCGCTCTTCGACGATTTCATGAAGTTGCGCGAGGATCTGGCCGCCGACCGGTACGCGGGGCTGGATCAGCGTGCGAAGGCGTACGTCGATCGGCTGCTGAAGCTGGGCGGGCAGTACGAGAAGCAGTACGCCTTTGGCCACGGGTTGAACTGGGCCAATGGCCGCAACATCAACAACAGTTATTTCCACGCCTTCTACAAGGCCACCTACGATGACGCCGCCCGCCTTGCCCGCGATTACCGGATCGTGACTCCCGCCGTCCGCAATTTCCGTTTCGCCGCCGACGAGAAGAAGCAGGGCGAGAAGACGGGCTGGGCCATGCCGGCCTTCGACGACGCGAAGTGGCGTTCGACCGATGTCAGCGTCGATACCTGGTCCGCCCTGAACCTGCACAATTACATGGGATCGGCGTGGTATCGGACGAAGCTCACGCTGCCGGCTCTGGCCAAGGGGAAAAAGGTCTACCTGTGGATTGGTGCGACGGACGGACGGGTCAAGGTATTCGTCAACGGCAAGCACATCCCGCACCTTGGCCCCAAGGGCGAGAAGGCCGACGACTTCAGCGGTTTCTGCCAGCCCGTCTCGTTCGATATTACGGCGGCCCTGGACGGCACGCGCGACACGCAACAACTCAGCCTGCTGTGTACGCGGGAGTTCCTCAACGAACTGGGAACGGGTGGGCTGCTGTCGCCCGCCATCGTTTACCGCGAGAAGGACTGAGCGTCTGTTCCAGAAGGCTGCTTCCGGGAGGGCGAGGCCCTCCCCCCGCCGCGGCGAATGTGCTGTTTCAAGGCCGCAACCGTGTCAGCGTTGCCTTCGCTTCGCGCGTCAGGCGCGCTCCGGAATCGCCGGCGGCGAGACGCTCCAGCAGCGCCCGCGCCTCCTTCCCGCCGATGGTCTCCAGCGTTTCGACCATTCGCAGTTGCGCGAGCATCTCTGGGTTTCCGGAGTACGAGCTGATGCGCTCCAACAATGTCTCGATGCGCCGGCGATGCTCAAGCGTTTCCCCCTTCTTCAAGCCGGCTTCCAGCGCCGTTTGAGTCAGGTCGCCGAGCTTCGTCAACTCCTTCTCGGCCTGTTCGCGCGTCTTGAAGCGCTTGGCGTCCAGTTCGCTGATCCAGCGAGCGACCTGCTTGGGATCGGCTCCCGGGACCGGCTTCGAGTGCTTCGCAAACAAGGGCAGACTCTGCTCGGACGCCACGCTCAGCTTCCAAATCGCTTCGTAAGCCTTGTCCGCAGGGCCGCTCAGGTCTTGCCAGCGTTGCTCCAGCTCCACAGCATCGAGACGGACCTTCTTGCGGTCCTCACCGCGCAGGATTGTCGGATCCCAGAGAATGACCGAGCCGGAACTGTCCGCCGTCACGATTCGCCGGCTATCCATGCTGATGGCCATGCCAAGCACGCTCCGATTGTCCTCACTGATGCGGCGGCGCTCGGTTTCTGTCAGCACGTCCAGCAGCACGAAGGATGAACTGCCTCCGGCCAGGAGGGTTCGGCCATCGCCTGAATAGCTGACATGCACCAACCCGTTCGGCAAACTGTCGAAACGTTTGCGAATCTTGCCGCCCGGCAGGTCCCACAGAGTCAGCCCGACCTGCGAACTGCCGGCAGCGAGCGTCTTGCCGTCCGGAGCAAAAGCGACACAGGAGCAGTTGCCGCCCGCGCCTTCGAGTTGTTTCGTCTCCTTGCCCGTGGTCAGGTCCCACAAGCGCATGGTGCCGTCACGGCTCGCGGAGGCCAGCGTTTTCTCGTCCCATGACAGGGCGATTCCGTCGATGTAGTCTCGGTGGCCTTCCAGCCGATAGATCGCCTTCTCGCGTTCAACGTCCCAGACGTAAATCGCGGGATCGAACGAGCCACCGGCCGCAATCAGCCGCTTGCCGTCGCGCGAGTAAAGCAACTTGCTGATGCCGCCCTTCTGGCCAGGCAGGGCCTTGATCTGCTCGCCCTTCTCGGCGTCCCAGATGTGGACCGTCCCATCTCGCCGGCCCGCCGAGGCGACGTGCTTGCCGTCCGGACTGAACTGCACGCTCCAGACGTAATCGGTCTGCCGGCCGACGCGGCGGATCATCTTGCCGGTCGCTGCGTCCCAGAGCCGAATCCCCGCATCGCCGTGGCCTGAGACGATGCGCGAATTGTCTGGCGACAGCGCGACGGTATGACCATAACCCTGGTTGATGCTCCGAACCCGATCGGGAGGCGAACATCGCTGCGATAGTTTCCCCTTCATGTCCCACAAGGTCACAGTCTCCTCGTGGTCACCCGCAGCCAGCAGCTTGCCATCCGCCGAGAGAGCGACGGCGGCAACGCCGTCCGGCGCGACATCGATCCTCAACGTCTCCTTGCCGGTCGCCAGGTCCCAGACGCGAGCCGTGCCGTCGAGGCTGGCGGACGCAACCTTCTTTCCCGCGGCATCGACGCTGATTCCGACGACTCCCAGACGATGCCCTTTCAGACCCTGCTTCTCCTTGCCAGTCGCGACGTCCCATGTGCGAATCGTGCCGTCCCAACTCGACGAAACGAGTGTTCTACCGTCTGAGTGGAAGGCCACCGCGGACACCTGATCGCGATGGCCTTCGAGAAGGCGAAGTTCCTTACCCGTGGCCGAATCCCACAGACGAATCGTGCGATCGTGAGCGCCGGTGGCGAACAGTTTTCCCGACGGTGCAAAAGCGGCAGCGGTGACGTAAGCGTCATGACCTCGAAGCGTGTGAAGGAGCTTGCCCGTCTTCGTCTCCCACACCTCGACGGCGTGGTCGTCGTTGCCTGAGACGAGCAGGGAACCGTCCGGCGACAGGGCCAGAGTGTTGATGCTGTTCGCGGAGGCTATTTGCTCGCGGTCTTCGGAAGTAGCGAGGTTCCAGAACTGGACCCGGCCATAATTGCCAAGGGCGGCAAGGTTGCAATCGAGGGTCAGAGCGGCAACTCGCTGCGACCCCGACGTCCTGCTGCTGAGATGCTTCCCGGTCGGGACGTCCCACACGAGGATTCCCGCGTTTGCCGAAATAGACGTGAGTGTCTTGCCGTCAGCCTTGAAGGCCAGTGCGAGGACGGGAGAATGAGGGATGATGTCGCGCGCCTGAAAACGACGCAGAGCATGGGCCGGCAGTTCGTCTGCCCGGATCGACGGCACCAGGAGCAACAGACACAACGCCAGGCGCTTCATGAGCATCCCTCCCTCAAAGACGACGTTCGACGGGATAATTCTCCCGAGGCGCGCCATCGACCTGCGTTTCGTCGCCGCGCGACAGATCGACTTCGGGCAGGGGCGGCGGCGCCTCGTGACTGCTCATCAGGTTGGCCCACGGCTTGCCCTCGGGGACGTGCGTGCAGACCGCCTTGACGGCGGCGATCAGCGGCATGGCCAGGAAGAGGCCGACGGTCCCCCACACTTCCTCCCAGAACAGGCAGGCGAGCATCACCGTCGTCGCGTTCATCTCCATGCTGCGCCCCATGACGACCGGGACGACGAAGTAGCCCTCGACGATCACCCAGACCACATAGAAGATGAGGATGAAGATGGCGACCCACGGCGATGGACAGGTGATGAAGGCGTCCAGCACCGGCGGAATACCGGCGGCGATCGGTCCCAGATAGGGGATGTACCACAAGACCGACGTCAACAGCGCCCAGGTCCACGCCAGCTTCAGGCCGAGTAGCTGATAGAGCATGCCCAGCAGCGCCGCCATCGCGAAATTGATGATGGTTCGCCAGACGAGATAGGCGCGCACCTGATAGGCCATTTCCTTGAGCGCCTCGACCACCTTGCTCTGCACGGCCGCGCTGGGACCGAAGATTTCGACGACGCGCCGGCTCAGCATCCGCCCTTCCAACAGAAGGAACAGCAGGATGAACATGATCAGGATCGACTCCCAGAGCAGGTTGCCGCCGTAGCCGATGGCCCAGCCGGCGAACGACAGGAAGGCCGGGTTACTTGGGTTGAAGAACTTGCGAACGGTGTCGTAGACCCGGGACTTCGATTGCAATTCCCCCGTTTTGAGGTTCGTTTCGTCCTCTCCCGGATCGAGAGGCAAGTAGTCCTCGTCACGCGGCATCCCCAGTTGGTCGAGCTTGGTGACGACGGCGATGTAGA
>JBBRIK010000133.1:0-8784 GCA_038221045.1 Gemmatales bacterium | reverse complement strand
GGTGAGATCAAGACCATCGGACAAAAAGTCGCCGAGAGCGATGCGGCCCAGGAATTGGTGGCCCGCATCAAGCAAGTCACACGACGCCGTCGGCTCACGACGCCGACGGACGGCGGCGGGGGCGAACGCTTCGACGCCAATCGCGTCGCCGCCTACCTCGACAATGAACTCTCCTCGGAGGAACTCGCCGAACTCGAAAAGATCTGCCTCGAATCGGACGTTCACCTGGCAGAGATCGCGGCCACTCACCAGATCCTCACGCTCGTGCTGGGCGAACCGGCCCTGTTACCGCCGACGGCCAAGCGGCGCATGTACGCCCTGGCGCACGGCCGGCCCTCGAAGACCGCCACCAAGCCACAGCCTGTCACCAAGACGCTCGCTCACGAATCGTCCTCTGTCCGGGAAGGCGATCCCGACGACGCCCTGCTGGCGCTGCCGCTGTTCCGCAAGGCCCCCTGGCTGCGCTGGGTGCTGCCGCTGACGGCCGTCGTCCTTCTCGGTGTTCTCGGCGTCGTTATGTGGAACAACCTCGGCGGGCCGAGCGATCCCCGCGTCGGTTCGCGCAAGGACGACATCGACACTCCTCCCGACGACAAGGACAGGAGCAAAACCGCCGACGCGAAGACGACCGACAAGGACAAACCAGGAGGTTCGTCCAGTTCCCCCGATAAGATTGGGTTGCCTGAGCCCGGCAAGAAACCGGACCCAGATCCCGTGATCAAGCCGCCTATTCAGCCCGCCGGCAAGCCGAACATGGAGCACCAACCGGTTGGCATGTTCAACTCGAAGGAGCAGGTTCTGCTCCAGCCCGAGGGCAAAGCCTGGAAACGCATCGGCCTGGGCGATCCTGT
Source organism: Gemmatales bacterium (assembly GCA_038221045.1). GTDB lineage: Bacteria > Planctomycetota > Planctomycetia > Gemmatales > Gemmataceae > JBBRIK01. The sequence goes on along the minus strand of JBBRIK010000133.1, from coordinate 7,933 downwards.
CCAGACGGGGGAGCAACTCGTGAGCCTGGCCGGCTACAAGAGTGAAATCCGCATCGAGAACAAGTTGAGCCTGCTGCTGTGGGGCAGTCTGCCGGAGCTCTTCCCCGAACTACTGCAGGAGTCCGTCGTCACGCTTCATCACCAGCCGATGAAGGGACTCGACCTGGAGATGACCCTTCATCGCGGCCGGACCTACCTGACCAACCGCAAGGACAAGGGGGAAACGCACGTCCGCGTGCGCTTCTGGCGCGAGGAAGTCTGGGACATCACGCTCGAAGACCCCGACACCACCGTTGGCGTGGAACTGATGATCATTCCGGTCGATTTAATCCCGATCTTCCAACCTAGCTACAAGCCGCAGAAGGACGAGGAACCTCTGGTTCAGGTCGCCCTGTACGTCCTCAAGGGACGGGCGAGCCTCAAGGTCGATCGCCGGACGTTTGGTGAACTGCGCGGGCCAACCGGTCCCGCCCTGTTCATCTGGAACAACAAGGGTCCTGGCCTGCGCGGACCTCACGGCATCCGCGAGAGGATCACCGAATGGGACCCGGAACAGCCGTTGCCGACCCAGCCGCGCGAGCAGGAAGTGGCCCGGCGAGTCGTCGCCGCCCTGACCGAGTTGGCCAGCACCCTGAGCGATCCGAAGAAAAGCGTCGGCGTCGCTCTGCAGGAGTACATGGAGGACAAGGACCCCGAACGGCGCATGCTCGGCATTCGCGGATTGGTGGCCATTGACTCCGTCGGCTCGCTGCTGGACGCTCTGGGCCGAGAGGACCTCACCCGGGATGACGTGCGACTGGAAGCGATGTCGGGGCTGAAGAACTGGCTCGGCCGGGGTCTGGAGCAGGGGGCGAAACTGTACGACAGCAAAACCATGACCGGTATGCTGAGCGACCGAGGCTATGGCAACATCGAAGCGCAGGTCATTCTGGAGTTGCTCATAGGTTACACGCCCGAGGAACGCCGGTTGAAGGCGACGTATGAAGATCTGATCTCTTATCTGGGCCACAAAAAGCTGTTGATCCGGGAGTTGGGCATTCGGCAACTCGTGTATCTCGCGGGTCAAGCCATCGAATACAATCCGCTTGCGCCGAAGGAAGCACGTGATCGAGGCATCGAGGGGTGGAAGAAACTGCTGGAAACGGGCAAACTGCCTCCGCCGCCCCCGAAGCCGAGGGTGCCGTAAGGCGGTTGAAACGTACCAACTCGACGCGAATCTGCGTAGTCTGATAGGACGAGGTCCCTGCCGAGTTTGCTTCGTTGCGGCTCGGCAGGGATCTCGTCTTCCCGACCCGGCAAATGAAGAGTGACGGGGCCACAAGCGGCACACCAACGTCGGGGAAGCCCAGGCGGCCCTCAATGAGCGGCCTCGTCGCGGGCGCAGATCTTTAGAGGAACCTCCATGCGTCAGACAAAAACTCGTCACGATCGAGAGCGGGAACTCCAGGCCCTCATCTCCACCCCTCAGGGGCGAGTGGAGTTGGAGAGGCTGGCTTCCCGGTATCAGGACGACGGCGGCAGGGCCAGGCCCGAGAAGACTTCCATCATCACCTACATCCTGGTCCACGAGCGACAACACGGACTGGTTGTCGGGTGACCCCGCCAACGGTTCGTTTCGTTCAATTCCAGAGATTCAGCGGCGGTCCAGGTGGGGGCGAAAATCATGTCGTTCCGTTCCGTCTTCATCGCGCTCGTCATCGGATTCGCGCTCGTCATCGCTGGCTTCCTGGTCAACCGGGCGCGGCCTCCTGTCGAAACCGATCAGGCCAGCGCCGCCTCGGTTCGTGCATCCGGCAAGTGTGCCGAATGCCACACGCGACAGCAGCACTCGATCGTGCATGAATACGAACTGAGCGCCCATGCCCGCAAGGGAATCAACTGTCTCGACTGCCATCAGCCGGCTCAGGATCAGGCGAAGACCGACCATCACGGCTTCATCATCAGCAAGACGCTGACAGCGGCCAACTGCCGGAGTTGTCACGAGACGGAGTATCAGCAATTCTTGCGCAGCCGGCACGCCGCGCCATCCTGGGCCGCCGTGTATGGCGAGAAGGGACTGCCGAGCGAACAGGTCGCCTTCTCCGAGAATTACCACCCCGGTGCCTGCAAGCGGCCTCCAAACGCACTGGTGAACCTGGAAGGAGACGCGGCCGTCGTCACGGGTTGCGTCAAGTGTCACGGCGTCGGCAAGCCGAACTCGGACGGCACCATCGGCTCCTGCACCGCCTGCCACACCCGGCACACTTCCTCGGTCGCCCTCGCCCGGCTGCCGACGACCTGCGGTCAGTGCCACATGGGGCCGGACCATTCGCAGTTGGAGATCTACAACGAGTCCAAGCACGGCGTCATGTTCGCGGCCCAGAAACATCTGCTCAAACTCGACACCCCGCCGAGCAAACTGACGACTCGCGATATGTTCCTGCCGACCTGCGCAACCTGTCACATGAGCGGCCTCAATGGCCGGGGAATGACGCACGACACCAGCGAACGCCTGTCGTACTGGCTTGCCGCCGAGGTGTCGCAGAAGCGGCCCAACTACGCCCTGGCCCAGGCCAACATGAAAGAAACCTGCATCCAGTGCCACACCCGGCCGCTCATCGATCGCATCTACGAGGAGGCGGAAAAGGCCGTTGCCAGTACCAATGAGAAGGTCAAGGCGGCCGGCGACGTCATGACGGCTCTGCGCAAGGACGGCGTACTCACCTCGCCGCCCTTCACCCAGCCGATCGACTTCCTGTACTTTGACCTCTGGCACTACTATGGCCGCACCGCCAAGCACGGCGCTTTCATGGGCGGGCAGGACTTCGCGCAGTGGCACGGCAACTATCCCATCCTGAAACACACCGTCGAGTTGAAGAAGATGGCCGAGGAGCTGCGCAAGAACCATGAGAAGTCCAAGTAAATGGTATCGCGATCCTCGCCTTTGGCTGGAAGGCTTTGTCCTGGTCAACCTCGCCTTTCTCAGCCTGGACATTTACCTGGCCCACTCGGTCAATCACTTTCGCCATCAGGCCGAGTACATTCCGCTCTACTTCTCGTTGGCCGCCCCGGTCGTGTTGCTCCTGGGGCTGCTGGTGGGGAAGGTCACAGGCCATGAGATCGTCTGGCGCGACCTGGGATACCTCGTCGGCTGGTCGGCGATACTCGTCGGCATGGTCGGAGTGGTCCTCCATCTCGACAGCCGCTTTTTTTACGAGCGAACTCTCAAGAGCCTCGTATATGCCGCCCCCTTCGCCGCTCCGCTGGCGTACACGGGCCTCGGCCTGCTGCTCATCATGAATCGCATGGTGAAGGGAGAGTCGGAAGAGTGGCCGCGCTGGGTGCTGCTGATGGCGCTGGGCGGGTTTTTCGGCAACTTCCTCTTCAGTCTGACCGACCACGCTCAGAATGGCTTCTACCACGTCGCGGAATGGGTCCCCGTCCTCAGCAGCGCGCTGGCGGTAGGGGCCTTGGTGTCGTTGTTCGTGACCTCAGTCGGCCGGCAATACCTTCGGCTGTGTGCGGGCGTTCTCGTCGTGCAAGCGGCGATCGGTCTGCTTGGATTCTACTATCATGTCGCGGCGAACCTACGAGGACCCTCGCCGCAGTGGTTCGACAACTTCGTACATGGTACTCCCGCTCTGGCGCCGTTGCTGTTTCCCAACCTCGTCCTACTGGCCGCGATCGGACTCTGGGAGTTGGGGCAACACCTCCCGGCCGATGCGCCTTCTGTTGAAGATCGTGTGCCTGCTCTGTCGAGGAACACGCCGAAGCCAAGGGGACATCTCGTCGAGGAAGGACACGATTGAATGAAGGGTGCCTCAATCTCCCCTTGCGCTCGCGGTCTTGAGTACCACCTTTAACGCGCGTTCCTCTGCGGCGTTCTCGAAGGTGTCATACGCTTTCATGATTTCCGATAGCTCGAACCGGTGGCTCACGAGCTTCTTGGGGTCGAGGCGTCCCGACTGAACTATCTTGAGCAGCATCGGAGTTGTGACTGTGTCCACGAGCCGCGTGGTCAGCGTGATATTGTGGGACCAAAGTCTCTCGATATGAAATTCTACCGGCTTGCCATGGACGCCCACGTTGGCAATTCGCCCGCCAGGAGCGACGATCGACTGGCAGATATCGAAGGTCGCGGGAATGCCGACGGCCTCGATGGCCACGTCTACGCCCGCATCATTCGTCAGCGCCATAATACGTTCGACTGCTTTCCCGTCCGAACTGTTCACGATCTTGGTCGCGCCGAGCGAGCGGGCTACCTCCAGCCGATGGCCGTCAAGATCGATCATCACGATCTCGGCGGGCGAGTAGAGTTGCGCGGTGAGCAGGGCCGCGAGGCCGACTGGACCGGCGCCGACGATCACCACGACGTCCCCCGGCTTCACTTGCCCATTCAGCACCCCACATTCCAGGCCCGTTGGGAGAATGTCGCTGAGCATTGTCGCCGACTCATCATCGGCCTCCAGGGGGAGCGCATACAGGCTGGTATCCGCATAGGGGATTCTGACGTATTCGGCCTGGGTTCCGTCGATCTGATTGCCAAGAAGCCAGCCGCCGGTGCAGCACTGAGAATACATCCCTTTCCTGCAGAAGTTACATCGGCCACACGAGGTGATACAGGAGATGAGAACTTTGTCACCTTTGTGGAAGCTGAGGACATTCGTTCCTACTTCTTCGATAATCCCGACTCCCTCATGACCGAGGATCCGGCCGCTGGTTACGGCCGGGAGGTCACCCTTCAGAATGTGAAGGTCTGTCCCGCAGATAGTGGTCGTAGTGATCCGAACGATGGCGTCCGTCCCCTGGATAATCGTCGGCTTGGTTCGATCCTCCCAGGCCCGGCAACCCGGCCCCTGGTAGACAAGAGCCTTCATACCTGTTGCGTTGGTTCCGTCCTTTGCAGGTGTTTTCATGATTACTCCCCCGAGTTTGTTCTGGACCAAATCTGTGAATAATTGTGACCCGACATCCACTCTCCGGGACCGATACAGCAGGCCACAAGCCTCCATGGCTCGTCAGGGGCATTGCAGGATGCCCCTGAATTTATCGCCCGCTCAAGCCGTGGCCTGTTGGTGCCTGCCGGCGAGCAATTCATTGAACCGGGTCCGTAAGTCGTCCTTGCGCTGCGGGGTCCACCATTGGAGAAACGTCTGCCGCGACCGATTCAAGCGGTCGTGTTCGTCTTCGACCAGGGTCCGACGAGGGTCTGTTTCCGAAGGGTCGCGGGCCGTGTCTATCCTTTGGCGGAGGCGGGCCTGAGCGGTCGCATGGTCGTTGATCTCTCCCCGTTGCTGCTGCAAGGTCTCGACGACGGGATAGAGCTTCTCGACAAAGTCCGGTGGGAACGCCCCGGCAAGCAATTCCATCTCGTATCGCAACTCCTTGGCACGAATCCGGAATCGGTGCAGGGTAGGGGCATCCGTGGCGCCGGTCGGCACCACTTTGAAAAACTTGTTGACGATGCCCCGCAGGTGGGTCCTGGCCCACTCACCGAAGTGAGGGTCTTTCGGTTCAGCCTTCGTTTTGCCACGCGGCTCCACACCGTGTAGGAGTTTCTTCACCCAGCGATCGAAGCGATCATCTTTCTGCAGGCGGCGGCAGACTGCCGATGACCCCAATCAAAAACCCCACGACAGCGCCTACGAGGGGGACGATGATCTTCACCATGTCACCTGCCTTCTATTTCTGCTGGGCGAGATCGTAGTTTTCCAAGGTGAGAGCGTAAGCGACCGGAGTCTTCGCATCACTCCACTCGCTTACACTTCCGCCTCACCAATCTCACACAGGAGACCTACCCACAGGTGTGCTGTTCCTGTGGCTGCTTCATGCTCTCCTCGAACAGTGCCTCGAACTCAGGGCTGAGTTGTTTGGCCTCGCCCTTGAGTTCGTGCAGCAACTTGCGCTCCTGGTCGTCAATCTTGCCGTCGTCGAAGAGCATTCGCCGCAGCCAGGCGGCCTCCTCGGCGTCGATCCGTCCGTCCGCCAGGATGTGGCTCTTGATCGACTGGTAGAAGAAGTGGTCGAAGGCCGGCGTGCGGTGTTGCACCTGCTTGTGCAGCCCGACGAGGAAGTCCGCCTCCTGGCGGCCCATCGTTCCGCCGACGAAAAGGGCCCCCCGGAGCACTTCCAGTTCGTGCTTATCGACCTTGCCGGTCGCCAGGATGTCCTGTTCGATTTGTCGCAATTCCAGCATCATCTTGTTCTCCTCGATACGGTCCCGTGTTGTGGCTCAGAAGCAGTCTCGTCCCGAAGTTCAGTTCTCGGGGAATCCGTTCCCGATTTGTGAGTGGGGTTACGGCCCAGTGCCTGCCCCATGGCCGGGGACCCGGAGTCCCCGGCAATTCCCGAAACTCAATGATCCACGACGCTACTCGTCATGCGCACCTCGCGGACGTGCTTGTGGCAGCGAACACAACTCAAGGTCATGTCCACATAGGCCAGCGCGACGCCGTCGGTGTTCTTGGCCTTTGCCTGTTGGATCATCGTCTCCGCAGCGCGGCGGAAAGGGTTACTGTTGGTCTCGTACTGAGGCGTCTTCAGCTCGTGACCGGGATTGCCAGCAGCAGGAGGGCAGCCGACACGATGAGAGGGGCATTCTTCATTTTCGATTCTCCGAAATAGAGGGAGTATTGATGAACAACCTTGGTGCAGATTCGTTCCCGCTGCACAGCCGAGATCCTCCTCGACAACCCCCCGCAGGTCATCGAGAGCCGTACTGGTGATGAAATACCGGGGAAACCTTCCACTCTTCAGGCGGAGCCGCCCCCTGGCCCAGCTTCCCGCAAGGTTCGCTGCTACTCCACGTCATTGAACAGGGCGAGCAGTTTCTCCAGGTCCACGGGTCTGACATAGTAGTGGTCGAACCCTTTTTCCTGCTGCCGCTGGCGGTCTGCTTCACTGGGGGGTGTACCCCGTCAAAGCACACAGCGTCAACGTCTTGAATTGCGGGTTCTCGCGCAAAAGCCGTGCGACCTGATAGCCGTCCATCCCCGGCAGACCGATGTCCAACAGCACCACGTCGGGCCGAAAAGCCGAGGCCATTTCCAGGCCCGTCGGGCCGGTGCGAGCCACTTGCACGTCATGGCCGTACAGACGCAGTAAGAGGTTCAAACTGTCGGCAGAATCGACATTATCTTCCACGATGAGGATGCGCAGAGGCCTGCCCGCCTTCTCGCCCGGCTCCAGCACGATCTTCGTACCTCGTCCTGGTGGGGCAGCCACTGCCGGCAACTTGACCGTGAACTCGCTGCCCTTGCCCGCTTACTCTTTAACCAGCCCCCGCCTGATGACAGTTGCCGTTCATTTAGTCTGCCGACTTACCTTGACAATCTTTCTATCCTATGGATTCCTCCTCAGAACGCAAGGGCGTTGTTGACCATCTCTTACTCCTGGGCGTCTCTTGCTGCTCAGCGGAATACAATGGATGCCCTTGGAAGAATCGTGCGGCAGGAATCATACGAAACAGGCAAAAAGACCGTGACAGGAGTGCCGGTGGAGATGGGCAAACTGCCTCCGCCTCCCCCCACTCATCAAGGAAGTGAGACGGGGAAACAAACGGTGCCAGGAACTGAAAGCGGTCACCGATCACGCCAATTCGCTCTTCCTCGACTTCTTGTGCGCACCGCGACCGGTTCCACTCCCGGACCGGGGGTGTGGCGTCGAGTTAATTAACGAATTATCCTCAACGTTACTGGATGCACGTTGCGCCAGGTAGTACCAATTCCTCCAGGCCTGCATATTCCTCGATCCGTCTCCAATGGTAACTCCTCACTGGCAGAGTGCCCCAGTAACAGCGTTAGTGGAAGCTCTACAGATGGAGCTTATCATGCCCTCTGGGAATCTTGATCCTGTTCGCCTCGCCATCCAGGGGTGCATGTGCGTGGCTGTTGGGTGGTCGATTCACTGCTCAGAACGCAGTGAATTTCCAGAGCCAAACGAATTTTTCATTGTT
>JBBRIK010000132.1:0-8789 GCA_038221045.1 Gemmatales bacterium | reverse complement strand
CCTTGACGAATCCTTCCGAGGCGGGTGTCGGACTGATCAATTCGCGCACGAACTGATCGTAGGGCTTGTTCTCCAGAAGGGCCGAGTAGAGCCAACTGGTGATTTGCTGGCGTCCACCGTCGATGAAGCCTGTACCCGCGTAGTCGTTGCGGAGCATGTCGTTCCAGAACGTCAGCCAGTGTTCGGTATAAGTCCGCTTCTCGTCGAGCAGCTTGCGCGCGAGCCGCTGGCGTTTGTCCCTGGCAACGTCCTTGACGAAGGCGTCCACCTCTTCGGGAACCGGCAGCAGACCGATTAGGTCGAGGTAGAGCCGGCGAACGAAGGCAACGTCATCGAGGGGAGCGGGACGTTCCACCTTGTGGTGCGCGAAGTGGGCGTCGAGGATGCGGTCGATGGGGTGATCGCGGCCTTCCAGGGCTGGAGGCAACGCCGGGCGTCGCGGCTTCAGCGGGACGACGTAGGTGCCGGATCGGAACGAGAAGCCTTCCTCCCAGTCGAACCCTTCGTCGATCCACGCGCGCAGCAATTCGATCTGCTTCGTTGAGAGCGGTTCTCCCTTGGGAGGCATACGAAAGTCTTTGTCCGTGCTGCTGACGCGCTTGATTAGTTCGCTGGCCCCGCTCTTGCCGGGGACGACCGCCTTCGCCTTGAGAACGTCGTGGCGAGTGTCGAGAGAGAAGGAACCCTTGTACTTGCCGCTGGTGTGGCACTCGGCACAACGCGCCTTGAGCAGCGGAATGACGTCGTGAGCGAAGTCGATCTTCTTTGCCGATTGCGTCCGGGCAGACGGTGCCAGAGCAGCGAGTGCGATCAGGGCCATCGAGAAGCGCATGTGACTTTTCCCCGGTTCTCAGGCTGGAGCGGCGACGTCTCCCTTCCAGAGTACCGTTCTGCTTCGCGTTCGCAATCCCCCGCTCAAGTCCGAGACGCCGCGCAAGACTCAGTCGCGTTGACGTATAATCGTAAAGAATGACTGCCTCGACCATCGGAGTGATGCTCGTGCCGCTTATCCGCTTGCTGACGCTGTTGCTCCTGACCGTTCTGCCAGCGGGCGCTCAGATGCCGGAGATGCAACCGTCTCAGCCCGCTGCCGTCCCGCTTGGCGCAATGGTCCGCGAGGCGAAAGCCATCCTCGTCCTCGAAACCGCGCCGGACCCAGAGAACACTGGGCTAATCATTCTGAAATCGACGACCGCTCTCAAGGGCAAGAAAGCAACCTTCCGCATCCTCGCTCAATCGTTGTTCAACGTCAATGACGTCCGCGATTTCATCACCTGGGGTGAGAAACCGCGCCGGCAGGCTGTCTGCTTTGTGCAATGGAAGAGGGCGGTCCTGTGCGTGGGCAACTCCTGGTTCTGGTTGGACAGCATCGGCGGAGATCTCTGGACCCTCATTAGTAGTCTCGAGGATCATCGTCGCACCTTCGTCGGTTCGCCGGCGACGCTCGTGAAACATATCCGCGACCTGCGGGCCGGACGCGAGGTGGTGGTCAACGTCGAGGTGACGCCGGCTGACGGAGACTGGCACGGTCCCTTCCGGCGCGACTGGTTCCGGGGACAGAAAGGCCCCATCTTCCGGGTGAAGACGGGACCCAAGGACGAGGCGGTCGAGCATGGCGTTCTGCGGCTGGAGAAGGATGGCCGATTCCGCGAGCCATCCTACGCGGGCGAGGGATTGGCAGCCGAGGAGTTGCCGGGGCTGCTTCGCTCCCTTAAGAACAAGGATCCCCTGGTCCGGGCAACGGCGGCGTTCGACGTGGGACTGATCCGGCCCGAAGCGCGGACGGCGATCCCCGCCTTGAAGAAGGCGCTGAACGACGCCGACGGCTTCGTTCGCCTGCATGCGGTGTATTCGCTGGCGCGCATCGAGCCGAAAGCCGAGGCGGAACTCGCCACGATTCGCAAAACCCTCAAGGATACGGATCTCGAGGTGCGACGAAGCGCGCTGGGCCTCCTGACGCGGCTGGGGCCGCGCGCGCTGCCTGCGTTCGAGGAGTTGCTGAAGATACTGGACGATTCCAAAGACGACCTCCAGCCGGCCGCCGCTCATGCGATCCGCCTCGTGGCGCGCGAGGCCGATCTCTCGGAAAAGCAGCGCCGGGCAGCCATCGCCGCCCTGGGGCGTGTCCTGGGGAAGAATGAACCTCTGGGGCTGGCAGAGAGCGCGGCCCAGGCATTGCTTTCGCTCGGGGCGGACATGTGGACCCTCGTCCCTGCTTTGCGCGAGGCACTGAAGAGCGAACGAGAACCGATGGTCCTCCTGGCCGGAGACCTGCTGTCGCGTCTCGATCCGCCAGCCGTTCCCGTCCTCGTTGAGGCCCTCGATCGGGAGCAGCGCAGTCTCGCGGCGGGCAACCTGGCGACCAGCCTGCAGACGGCGGGTCCCCGCGCGCGTCTCGCTGTGCCCGCGCTGCATCGCCGGCTCGAACAGGAAAAGGAACCACTCAGTCGCCTCGGTCTGTTCACCACGCTGATCGAAATCGACGGAAAAACGACAATCCGACAGGCAATGCCGGCCATCTGCACTCTCCTCACCGATCGCGAAGCGCTGTTCGTGTGCCGCTCCGAGGCGCTGCGCCTGCTCGAACAGCACTTTCCCTCCCTCGACGGCGTCGAGAAGCGCGTGCGTGACGCGCTCAAGGACGAAGTCCTGAGCGTTCGCCTGACGGCCGCGCGAGTCCTTGTCAACGCCGGCAAAACAGACGTCGGGCTGCCGGTGTTGCTCCGCGAGCTGGAGAGAAGGGGTGAACCTCCATGCCTCGAAGCCCTACAGGATCTGGAGACGCTCGGCCCGAAAGCGTCAGCCGCGCTGCCGAAGCTCCGCAAACTCGCCGAGAAGCGGGACGATCCCCATCATCTGCAAATCCTGCTCGCCCTCTGGCGCGTCGAGGACAAACCGCTCAGCCAGCGCCAGAAGGCCATCGCGACATTGCAGCAGCGAAAGCGCGAGGTCATCCCCTTCCTGCGATTCGACCTGGAGGATGCCTTGACGCTCGGCAGTTGGTTTCGCACAAGCCAGATCGAGGAAGAGAACCTGAAACTGGCCCTGGAGCACTTCTCCTCCTTGCTCCTGGACAATCCGCAGGCCGAAAGCCGGATCAGCGAAGCGCTCAAGAGCAAACTGCCGGCTGTTCGGGTGGCGGCCATCGAAGCGCGAATGGCGCTGAATGATACGAAGGACGTTGTCCCCTCGCTGCTGGAACTGTTGCAGGAGCATCCCGACTACCTGTGGTGCCTTCAGAGCGAGTTGATCGCCCTCGGAGCGAAGGCGAAACCGTTGTCGCCCTTCCTGCGCCGCCAGTTTCGCAGTGACGGCCGAGAGATGTACCTGGCCGCACGCTCTCCTTTGGAGTCCATCGATCCCGCCGCGCTGCACGGCGTCTGGCGCATCGCCGATCGGGAGCAAACGCCGCTGTCCGACAAGGAAATGGAGCGCTGCTGGGAGGAGCTGACGGACGATCCGGGGAAAGCCTACGTCGCGGAATGCAGGCTGATTCTCGGAGGCGAGAAGGCAGTGACATACCTGTGTCACAAGCTGCAACCCGCGGCGGCCGTCGATGCCGAGAAACTCGCCCGGTTGCTCGCGGACCTCGAGAGCAAGCGCTTCGCGGATCGCGAACGAGCAACGGGCGAGTTGAGCAAGTTCGGTCCCCTGGCCGAAGGTGTACTGCGGAAGGCCCTCGACGAGAAGCCGACGCTGGAGTTGCGGCGACGCATCGAACCGCTGCTCGAAAAGCTCGATACGATGCGCAGTCCGGAGCGGCTGCGCGAATGGCGAGGAGTTGAGGTCCTCGAACAGGTTCGCACACCTGCGGCGAGGCAGCATCTCCGCAAACTGGCCGGCGGCGCTCCGGGCGCGTTTCTGACGCGGCAGGCAACGACGGCCCTCGCGGGAATGAAGTGACCCCCCATGATCGATGCGTTCATGCCCCCTCGCCTGGTACCCGGCCGCGCCTTTCCGCCCTACTCGTTCGTACCGGGCCGGTCTCCTCATCCGCTGAGCGATCCCGAAGGACATAGCCACGGCCAGCCACACACGACGCCGACGCCTCTGGTCCTCGACGATTGGCCCGCAAACGCCGACTATCTCTTCGGCGTCGATCTGTTCAATCACGGCTACTACTGGGAGGCGCACGAGGTCTGGGAAGGGCTGTGGCATGCGTGCGGCCGTGCGGGCATTCTCGGCGATTTCCTGAAGGGACTGATCCAACTGACGGCGTCAGGAGTGAAGGTGCGCCAGGGGATTCCTCGCGGCGTGGCCGGGCTGGCGGAGGGAGCGGCGGGACTGTTCGAGCGAGTCCGGAAGACTGTCGCGCCGGCACGACGTTTCCTTGGACTCGAACTCGACGTTCTGATAAACTTCGCCCGCGATCTTGCCGCGCATCCCGAGCGCGACAGCGGTTCGCCGGACAGTCCCGTTGAGCGTGTCCTGTCTCTGGTCCTCATGCCGCAGGGGGGCGAACCGTGACGAGGGCCGAACGATTGCTGGTGTGGTGGCTGCGCATCTGTGCCGGGGTGTTGCTGCTGGCTACTGTCGCCATCTTTTTGCCATTCCGCAGCATGGAGTCGATCAATCACGTTCTCGGCCTTGCGGATTTGCCCGACACTCCTCTCATCAACTACCTGACGCGTTCGCTATCCGCTCTCTACGCCTATCAAGGTCTGCTGTTGCTCTTTCTGTCCTTCGACGTGCGCCGTCACGAACGGCTCATCACCCTGGTCGCGTGGGCAAACCTCGCGTTCGGCGTCTTCATGCTGATCCTCGATTACGCCGTTGGAATGCCCGGGTTCTGGACCCTCGTTGAGGGAACGTCCATCCTCTCGGTCGGAGCCGTGATCCTGTGTCTGCAACGAATGCGTGAATAGCTCCCGCAACATCAGTCCCTTCATTTCTTCTCTTCAACCGCAGTGATGGCGGTTTGAACGGCGTTGCGGACGCGCTCGACCTTGTCGTCCTTCGCGGCCTTGAGTTGCGGCAGAGCGTCCTTCGCAATCGGTCCGAGAGCGCGCAGGGCCGCCGCGGTCTGGAAGCGAACTTCAACGTTTGAATCCGTGAGGAGCGCCGCCAGTTCAGTGACGGCGGCGGCAGCGTCCTCGTTCATCTTGCCCAGCACGTTCACCGTATTGACCTTCACGTCGGCTGATTTGTCTTTCAGGGCCGTCTTCAGAGCGGGAATGCCTTTTTTGCCGAGCAGTTTGAGGGCGAGGACGACCTCGATGCGCACCTCTTCGTCCTTGTCGTCGAGGGCCTTCGCGAGCGGTTCGAGCGCGCCGAGTTGGCCGAGCGTCTGGGCGGCGTAACCGCGAACGCTGTCGTTCTTGAGCGCCTCGGCCAGAGCGGGGAGGGCCGGGGCGGCGATCTCCGCTCCCAGCCGCGACACCGCGGCGGCAGCCAAAGGTACCCCCACCCGGGCTTTGAGAAAGGCGCCGAGATCGAGGACGGCGGGTTTGGCATCTGGACCCATGCGTCCGAGCGCGTCAGCCGCGATGCAGCGAACCTCCTTGTCCTTGTCCTTGAGCGCCTCGGCGAGAGCGGGGACGGCGGCCTTGGCATCGCGGCCCATGGTCTTGAAGGCGAAGGCGGCGTAGGAGCGGACCTGGGGTTCCTTGTCTTTGCGAAGGGCCTCGATGAGAGCGGGAACGATCTCGACGGCGTGCGTGGCGAGAATGCCGATCGTCTTGCCAGCCTCCCTGCGCACCTCGTCGCTGCCCTCCTTCAGGACTTTCGCGATGGCCGGCAGAGCAGGCTTGACGTCTTCCCCAAAGCGAGCGAGTTCACGCAGGGCCTTGAGGCGAACCTTGTCTTCCTTGTCGTCGAGGTCTTTCACATGACGCTCGATGAGTTGCTTTGTGTTGTCATCGGCCCGGAGAGGAGCCAGCAGCAGGGCGGGCAGAAGGATGGCGTACATGATGGAAGCGGCGTCCTGGGGTGTCGGAACATCAAGCGTGAGGAGACCACAGGACGCGAACGCTGTCAAGAGACTGAGAGCCGCGATTGAGAAGGGAGGGCTTGCGCCTGCGGCATGACCCTTCATGGCATACAAGTTGCGTTGACTGATATTCACTGCCCGTCTTTGATCCTGACGAAGGAGCTTTCTCATGTACCCCTTCCTGAAGCAGGCTTTGGCTTCAACGTTCGTCCTTGCGATGATCCAGCCCGCATTCGCCCAACAGGTGCCGCCTCGACCGACACAACCTCCCCAAAAGGAGACCGGACAGCAAACGCCGGGGCGTGCGGCAGAAACGGCGCCGCGCCAGGCTCCGATGAATCCCTTTCCGCAACCTCTGTTCCGGATGGATGGCGTGGCGCAGCATCTCAATCTCACGCCGGATCAACTCAGCCAGATGAACTCGGCGACTCAGAACCTTCAGAAACGCTTCCAGCCGGAACTAGAGAAGCTCAATGGCCTCGATGAGAAGACGCGTTCCTCCCGGCTTCAGGGACTCCTTGGCACCTTCAACACCGACATGACGAAGTCGATGGGCGGCCTCCTCAACGACGGCCAGATGAACCGTATGCGCCAGCTCGAACTGCAACAGCGCGGCTTCGACGCTTTCTCGTCCCCGGACCTGCAGAAGCAGCTGGGTCTGAGCGGCGACCAGCTCACCAAGTTAAGCGATGCGGGCAAGCAGAGCCAGCAGCAGCTCCGAGACATCGCGGGGCGGTTGCAGAGCGACCCCCAGGCCGGTCAGGGCCTCCTCAAGGATTTCCAGAAGCAGAGCAACGATCTGCTCAAGCGCATCTTGACTCCTCAGCAACAGAGCAACTGGAGCGACCTCGCGGGCCAGCCCTTCAACTTTCCTCCCAGCGCTCAGTTGCCTTTTGGCCAGGGTGGCTATCCCGGCTACGGCTCAACGCCGTCTGGCGGAGGGAGCGCAGGGGGCGGTGGCGGCAAGGAACAGGGTGGAGGCAGGCCGCCAATGGACAAGGAGCAGCCTACAACGGGTGGTGTCAAGCCCATGCCTCCCGTCGTGGGCGGCAAGACGGCCACGGGTTTCGAGAAGCGTTCGACTCAGGCCAGTCCGTTTCCGGAACCTCTGTTCCGCATGGATCACGTCGTCCGCAAACTCGACATCAAGCCCGAGCAGTTTGACAGACTGACGACGGCGACAGTTCAACTGCAACGCCGTTTTCAGCCGGATATCGAAAGGCTCAATCGTTTAGAGGGCAAGGTGCGCGAGGCTCGATATTCTGAGATGATGACGACTTACACGGCCGAGTGGATGAAGGCCGCCGAGAGCATTCTCAACGACCGTCAGGTGGCCTCCTATCGGAACCTCGCCGATGCCGGCCGCCAGACGGAACTCTCCACGGACCCCGACCGTCAGCGGGCCGTGAAGCCGGGACAGTAATGGTGCCGTCCCTGATTTCCGTTCCCGTTTAGAGATAGGGCGCGCAGGAAGAACGTGAGCTATCCCTGGAGGACGATTTCCAATTCGTCCCACTCCGCCCGACGGGATAGCTTTCTCCATCCCACTTACTCAGCGAGAGTGATCGAGAGCAACGAGACGTGCGACCAGACAGGAGCCGAGGGGATCACTGCGCTTGCGCTCCCGCGTCGAGAGCCTGAGCGACTTCTCGCGAGCGGCGGACACGCCAGATCCGGCCATCGACAAGATAATGATGGAAGGCGACGCCCCAGCCGAGGCCGAGCAGACAGTTTCGCGGCAAGTCCGCGCCGGCAAGCGCCACGCCCATGACGCGCGGCCCATACCAAGCTACTCCCAGGAGCAGGCCGAGAGTGAGGTAGAGCAGCAAGCTTCCGGAAGGCGTCCGTCCATGCCCGCGCTCGTATTGCCAGACGATGCGATGATACTGCAAGTTGTGGAAGATCGTCAGCGTCGCGGTGATGGTGAGCAGGTTGTCGAGCAGGGCGAAGACGGCGAGATGAAAGCCGATGACGACAAGCAGCAACAGATGCTTCGGGCCAGGACGGAAGGGCTCGAAGCGTCCTGAGAACAGCAGCACCAGCAACACGACGGCGACGAGTCCGGTTGTCACATCGAGCATTAGCCGCAACGACGGCAGAGATTCCTCCGGCAACAGTTGAGGCAGACCGCTCCCCTTGTATGCGTCAATCAGGGTGAAACGCAGGAACGGATAGAGAGTGCCGATCCAGAGGATCGTCGAATCGAGACTAGCGCCGTGCGCATCGTTCTCCCCGGCTCGACGGCGATAGAGGACGAGGAAGCCGTAGTGCTGTCGGACCAGATGCCAGTACGCCCACAGATAGGCGGCGACGAGGTAGAAGCGGAACAGCCAGCCGGCGCTGCCAAGTTGCGACGGACCCGGCGCACAGAGCGCGGCATCGAGCAGGGCCAGGGCGGGACCGAGCAGGAGCAGCCCCCACGACCAGCGTCCCGGCAGAGCGGCGCGCGCGGCGTCGTCCGCCGCCAGATAGCTGCGGGCATAAGTGCCCCAGACGTGAGTGCCGTCGAACAACACGCCCCACAACAGCAGCCCGAAGACGGCGAGGTGTCCCGGTCCATAGTTGGCGTCATCGAGCCGGGGAGCGAAAAGGAAGAAGAGCAGCAGGGCCACGCCCGCAAGCACCGAACCCTGAAACCACACCAGATCCTCGCGGCGCGAGATGATCCAGCGCGGAGACGTGGCGGGTGCCTGGACCGGAACCGGCGCGATGGCGCTGGCCATGATCGAACCTCCTCTCGAATGCCTACTTCTACTGTGCGCGATTGCACGATTCGCCCGGCGAGCGGGGCCAGTAATGGCCCCGGTAGTTCGTCAAACCGGGGCCAGTAATGGCCCCGGTAGTTCGTCAAACCGGGGCC
>JBBRIK010000131.1:0-8804 GCA_038221045.1 Gemmatales bacterium | reverse complement strand
CCTGGCATGGCGGGACCGGGCATGGGTGGGCCTGGCATGGCGGGACCGGGCATGGTGATGCCCCCCGGGATGGGTGGACCGGGTATGGCCGGCATGATGCCTCAACCGGGGACGATGGGCAACCAGCCGGGCATGCTGCCTCAGGGCGGACCGATGGTGCCGGGCATGTTCCCGCCGCCAGGCATGATGCCGCCCGCAGGCGCGGGGACGCCGGTCGGCATGAAGTCGATCGACGCCGCGACACAGCTTAGCGGCGGCGGCGAAGAGGCTGCCGAGCCCGACCAGAAGCCGGTGAAGCGGCGCTCATTCTTCAGCCGCTCGAAGTGATGTGATGATCCGATTGCCGCTTGCGGCTTAGCGGTCTTCAACTCCGCTAAGCCGCAAGCGGTAAGGCAATTCTCGACGTTCACCCGCAAGGACCGCGATCATGAGAGTCTTTCTCGCTCTCGCTGGCCTCTTCCTCGCCAGTACCGCGCCGGCTGCTCCGCATTCACTGGCGACGCTCCCGGCGTCAGCGCCGCTGCTGTACGTCCGCTTGACGGGTCCGGACGGCGTCAACGTCACCTTCTACCAGGGGCTGGCGCCGGCTCGCCGCTTTGCGGTCCCCGTCACCGTGGGCCTGCGTCCCGGCTACATCTATCGCCTCAAGGTGACGGGCTTCCCACAGCGTCCTTTCCTCGAACTGCATCCGACGCTCGAGGTCCGCGGCACCCTGCGCTTGCCGACCGACCTGGGGGCGTCGCGCTATCCCGCGCCGGTCTATCTCAGCGAGTTCGACGCCGAGCAACTCCTTGATGGCTCGCTCATTACCAAGGTCGTGTACCTCGAAAATCCGCAGAAGGCGATTGCCGAGCCGGGCCGCAAGGATCAGCCTGCCGAGACCGAAGTGCCGCCGGATCGCGATCTGCTCGACGAGTCGCGCCAGTATGGCCGTCCCGTCCTCGTCTTCCGCGCCGGCAATCGCGACGTCTCGGAAGAGGAGCTTCGCCAGGATTCCGTCGCCAATACCATCCTGTTCCCGACCGAGAAAGACCTCGGCATCCCGCGCCGCCCGCCGCAACTGCCCTGGGTCTGTTTCCCCTGGTACGATCCGACGATTGGCCCCAAGGGAGCGGAGGAAGAGTGCCTGCGCGACGGCGGCGACTCGCTTGAACCCGCCGCCTTCGGCCCTGACGGCCGGCTGCAAGGACTCGATCCGGAAGACACGGTCGCCGAGTATCGCGACAGCGAGGGCAACCGAAAGATCGCCGTCTCGAATCGCGTTTGTCTGTGCGTGCCGCGTTATGCCGTGCTGCGAACGATGCTGAAGCTCGACCTGAACCGCGTCGTCTACGGTCCTGGAGCAGTTCGCAAGCTCGAGGGACAGCTGCAAATGGAGGGAGTGCAGGCAACGGACCGGAACCAGCAAGTGGAGCAACCCGCGGATGTGGTAGCCCGCCAGAGTCTGAGTGAGATTCAGGCATTCATGGGCACGGCGGTGACGGGGCGCTACGAGGGGACGGAAGTGGTTCAGAGCAAGCTCGGTCCCGCCGTTCTGTCCGGCGTCTGCCGCGAGACACCCCGCACGGCCGACAAGCCTCTGCTGTTGCAGAAGTGGAGCGATCGTTGCGACGCCGAGATCGGCGATGAGGTGCTGTTCACGCTGAAATTCAGCAACCAGGGAGGCCGGCCAATCACCGACGTCGCCGTCTCGGACAGCCTGACGACCCGTCTGGAGTATGTGCCGGGCAGCGCTCAGGCGAGCCGCAACGCCGTCTTCACGACGGGTCCGAACGAGAGCGGTTCACTGGCCCTTCGCTGGCAGATCAACGGCGTTCTCCAGCCCGGCGAGAGCGGCGTCGTCCGCTTCAAGTGCCGGGTGCGATAACATTTTTGCCAGTTGCCAGTTGCCAGTTGCCAGTTGTCGGTCGAGAGGCAGGTATGTCCCTTCACGACTGGCAACTGGCAACTGGCAACTGGCAACTGGCAACTGGCAACTGGCAACTGACAACTGCCAACTGGCAAAAGACGGGCAAGTTATACAATCAGAATTGACCCCACCCAGCGAAATGAAGCGACAGGAGCTTCTCATGCCACGTCTTCTGATCTCGATCGCGCTCGTCCTTTTCAGCCTCAATCTCGCGACCGCTCAGCCGGTCGTTCCGAGGACGGAGCCGGAGAAAAAAGCCCTCGACAAGATCCGGCAACTCGGCGGCTTCGCCATGGAACTCGCCCAGAACGACAATCGCCTCGACGTCTCCTTCCACCTCATGGACAAGAAGATCACCGCCGAGCATTTCACGCCGCTCAAAGACCTGAAAACGATCGTCTACCTCAACTTGCGCGGCACCGAGACGACGGACGACCTGCTCGCCAACGTCGCGGGTCTGACGTCTCTCATTCGGCTGCATCTCGAAAAAACGAAGATCACCGACAAGGGCCTCGCTCACCTCAAGGGCCTCGTCAATCTCGAGTATCTCAATCTCTACGGCGACGAGATTACCGACGCCGGCCTCGCTCACCTCGAAGGCCTGAAGAAGCTCAAGAGCCTCTACGTCTGGCAGACCAAGGTGACCGACGCCGGCGTCGCCAAACTCAAGAAGGCCCTTCCTCAGTTGCAGATCATCCGCGGCATCGAAGAGCCGAAGCCGATGAAAACGTCGTGACGCCAGGCGAGCGGGGCGTCTTGTGAAAGCCCTGGTTTTGTCTCTCACCGGGGCGTTTACACGCCCCGCTCGCCGTTGATGGATGACGTTCACTTCTTCGCGGACTCGCGTTTCAGCGTCACCACCGTATGGATGCCGTCTTCGCGGAAGCGCAGGTCCGCCCGCAACGATGGCACCTGCTCCAGGAGACGGCCAAGAGGCGAACCTGCCGCCATCGTCTCATTTACGCGCGGCTGACTCATCGATCCATGTCGAGCGTTGCTCACTTCTCCCGCACGCCGGTCGAAGCGATAGGCCGCGCCGTCCGGACTCACCGGCACGAAGCCGAGAAACTTCCGCGCCGTTGTCGCCGCCTCACGCGGCGAGGCATCCGCCGCAAGGACGCCACTGCCGTAGAGGGCCAGCCACAGCGGTTCGGCGGCCAGCGCCTGCTGGTGCGTTGCATCCTCCAGATAACCCTGGAGCGCTCCCGCGGCGAGGGAGGCCGCACGCGGAGAGACGTAGAGCGAGCTGTTCACGTCCACCTTCTGGGCGGGCGGTCCCTTGCCATCCTTGCCCGCCTGCGCAACATCGATCGTCTCCTTGATCGCGCTCTCCTGAGTGCTGATGTACCACGCGCCGTTGACCTTGGCGTGAAACAGGGCCGGCTCGAAGTAACGCTTCGGCGAGTGACGGCTTCGGCTGAGGAACTCGCTCAGGAATGTCCCACTGGTATAGGTGAGCCGTGTGATCGTGATCCCCTTGTACGCCGGCTTCAGTTCGTCCTTCCGGCTGGCCCCGAGATAGCGATTCACCATGTCGCGTACTTCTTCCAGACTCTTCTCGAAGGCGTTTTCGTCGGCCATCTCCATTCCCACGGTCAGTGGAGTGTCCCAGAGAAGCCGAAGCTGATCGCGGAGGTTGTCGTACCACTCTTCCGGCTTGCGTCCCTCCTCACTCCACGAGCGGACCAGTTTCTGATAGGCAGGGCTATCATCCCAGCGGATCAGGAACCACGAACCGACTGCCTTCGTCTGCTTGAAGGTCCGCCGCTGCTCCGGGTGAATGTGGGCGAAATACTGGGCGATGGTTCGCGAAGACAGCATTCCCAGATCGAGCTTCGCAACGCCTCCTCCCACCATTTCGCGCAGACTGTCGTACTCGCTATTCTTCACCAGGGGCAGCAGATACACCTCGAACTTCACCTCGCTCGCCTTCAGTCCCAGCCGCATCCCCACCGGGTCGAAGTACTGTCGCCAGTTCTGCAAGTAGTCGTCGCGGAAGCGGCCATACTCCGTCCGCTCCGTGTCGGTGATGCGGTCCATCGGCAACTCGATCAGCGGCGTCAGGAACTGGATCGTGTTGTAGGCGTCGGACGCTGCCACGCGCTGGTCGGCGTCCCAGCTCAGGCTCTTGCCTTCCGGCATCTCCACTTCATCCGCCCGCAACCGCGAGGCGCCCAGCAGAGAGAGCAGATCGCCCGGCAATTTGCCGGTGTCCCAGGCGCTGAACAAGGCCCCGTGTGTGAGCAGAGAGAGGCTCGCCAGGGCTTCGAGCCGGCGTTTCTCCTTGATCTTGCTGGCCGGTCCGACCTGCTGGCGGATAAAGGCGTCGGACAGGAACACGAAACCATCCTCGGCCCTGTCATCTGCCCGGACGATGGTCCGCATGTACTGGAAGTCGAGTACATCGGCCATTGCGGTCCTGCGTCCCGCGTGCGCATCGAGGATGCGGCGAATGGCGACCGGCGAGTTGGAATAGATGACGAATTCATCGACAGAAGCGCGATGGAGACTGACCTCGCGCAGTGGGCTGACGAAGCTCTCGATGGCGACCTTGTTGTGGACGCTCTTCTCCTGGCGCAGCGCCTTGCCGAACGCCGTGCGGGCCTCCTGCAGGAACGGTTCGACGGAAGCGAGAAACAACTCGCGCTGGCGGACATGAAAGATGATGCTGACGTCGGAGCCTTCGCGCAGATAGAGATCGCTGCCGGTGATGGCCAGGCCGCGAATGATCGCGGGACCGAGCGTCTTGCCGAGAGAGGTGCTGCGCATGCAGAGCTGTTTCTCGTAGCGGCCCTTGAGGTCGAAATCACGGCTCGTCAGGTCGTAGGCCGCCGTCATCGGCGATCCCCATTGCTCGGACAGTTCGCCGAACTCGATGAACTTGCGGATGCTGTTGAAAGTGACGTAGTAGTTGTCGTGGGGAATCAGTTTCGCCAGCGGCTCGGCGGCGGGACTCTTGCCCTCCATCATCTTCTTCCACGGATGCTCGGCGACGTCGATGCCCTTGATGTCGGCGATATCGTGAAGGCGGCGGCCGCGATCCGCGGCAGGATCGAGCAGCCGGCGCAGGGCGAGCGACTCGGCAAGGGCGGCCGCGCCCGTCGTCATCTCGTAGAGCCGCTGTCCTTCCTCGCGATTCTGGACCGCTGCGGTCATCGGTTTCAGAGGTTTGGCCGGAACGTGATACTTGCGCCTGGTCGCTTCGCGTGCCAGGCTGTAGAAGCCGGCACCATCGGTCATCGCTTCGAGGACCGCGAAGTGATTGGCCTGCGCCTCGGCCCAACGGCCTTCGAGGTCGTCGATCCCTGGGGCAGCACGACGTTCGCGAGGGAGGGGTTTGCTCTCATTCACCGCAGGCAATTTCAGCTTTAGCGCTTGTTCGCCCCACCTCGGAGAGCGAGGACGATCCTCGGGCTTCGTCTCAGTGGGATAGTGGAAGACGATCTCGGCCTCACCCGGCTTCCGCACCTGGCCGAGAAATTCGATCGTGGAGGAAGTCTTGCGCGGCTGTCCTTGCTGCAACGGGTAGACCGCCCGAGTGGCGTCGTCGAGCGAAGCCAGGCGCGGCCGCAAGGAGAGGAGGCGGCGAAGTTCGGCCGGCGAGCGCTGCTCGCCGAGCGCATTGGCGTCCGGCCAGGTCCGAGAGGCGTCCGAAGGCAGATCGAGGACCACTCGAAAATAGGTGACGTCGCCGACGCGCTGGAGGTCGAGGCGTCGGACGTCTGGCGCATCCGCGGCGGCCAGGGCAGAGACGGTCAGAGTTGCGGCGCACAGTGAAAAAGCGAACCGGTTTGCGATGCCATTCGACATGGTGCCTTCTCCTGATGGGGCGCGGAGTCGAGAGTCCGGAACGGACAATATACTCCGCGAAGGCACCACCTGGGGCAGGCGGCGAGCGTTTCAGGATCGCTACCCGGAGATGGGTACGGCGTAGACAAGGACCTTGGCATGTCGGGAGCCGCGTTTGCCCTCCCAGCAATGAACCAACTCGCCGTGGGCGATCTTGCCGCGCGCCTGCTGAAAGGTCGGCACGCGCAAGTGGTCATTGCCCGCTTCTTCGATGACGACGAAGATGTGCCGCTGATAGCCAGGGGGGGCATCGTGGGTCGTATGTTCGAGGAAAACCCGGCCGGCGTAGTAGGACGCCCAGCAAAGCGGGTCCTCAATCTCATCGCGGGGATGAGTATGCTCGGCCAGCCATTCGCCCACCTCGCGGAAACCCGTGCGCTGATAGTGCAGCGGCTCGAGGTCCTTGGGCAGCCCGGCAAGGGCGCAGCCGAGCGGCAGCAGCAACGGTGCGGCTGCCAGACGCGGTTGCCAGGCGGCCAGGCGTTGTCCCAGCGTTGTCAGTCCCGCCACGGCCCAGGGGATCGCGCACAGGAGAATCAACAGCAGATGCCGATCCGAAAGATAGCCGACGACAACGGCGATCCGCCACAGAGAGAAGGCGACAGCCAGGCAGATGAGGACCATCACCCAGGCACCCGGCTCATGGCGAAAACGCTCGCGATGCCACCACAATCCAAGAAGAGCGGCGATCCAGCCGACGTAGAACGAACCCTTGATCAGTTCCCACGGCAGCACCTTGAAGCTCCACCAGAAGCGAGCGCTGGGAGTTTTCTCGGTCATCCCCTCGAAAACGTTGTAGGCGGCGAAGAGCGCTCCCGTTGCCGGAGCTGACCCGGAATGAAGGAGATCCCCCTCGATGCGAAGGACGCTGGGCTTGACCGTGAGTTTGCCCGTACACGCGATGAAGGGGACAGCCAGCAGCAGGGCCGCGACGCTCAGAGAACCGCCGCCGAGGACGACTTGACGCCAGGAGCGCCGCCAGTTGGCGACGGCCTGGGAAGCGAGCAGCATGATGCCTGTCGCGGCAACGAGAAAACCGCCTTCCGGACGAGTCAGATAGGCCAGGCCTCCGAAGAATCCAGCGAGAGCGAAATCACGAGGCCGGCCCGTTTGTCTCAGGGCAATAACGCCGAAGTAGAGCGAGGACGTGGCGAACAGCAGAAAGGTCGATTCCGACAATCCATCGGCAAGGATGCGCCCGCTGACGGGCAGGCACTGGAGCGCAACCGCCGAGAGGAAGCCAACGCGGCGATCGAACAGGACTCGACCAAGAGCGTAGAGGGGTAGCACGAGCAGCACGGCCGCGAGGGCGCTGGCGATCTGGGCACTGATCTGCATGAGATCGGCCATCGGGCCAGCATGGAACGGTTCGACAACGCGGGAAACAGCGAGGATCCACAGAGGATAGAGAGGATGTTGTTCGGAATGCTCCAGGACGCCTGGCCATTTGGCGAGGGGTGCTTGCCGATATTGCCAGGCGTGACGGATGAAGCCGATGCTGTCGCGAGCTGCGACTTCGGTATGCGTGAGTTGCCAGGTACGAAGGGTCAAGGCAAACAGGGCAAGCAGGGCGACGAGTTTCCAGTCGAGGCGCGTCCAGGTTGGCGTCGGTTCGTCCATGAACGGCCTCGCGTTTCCTCGTCGCTCGCGGCGCAGCGGGACTCCCGCTGAACCGCAAGGGACTCAAGACGCGCGATGGTAGAGGCTTCCTCCAGGGGCGTCAAGGCAGGCTGTCATTTCTCCTGATCCGGGTCTTCCACCTCAACGAGCCGTACATTGTCGATGTAGTATTCGCCGGGAGGCCAGTACGGCAGGATCAGTATGCGCGCCCAGCGGACGGTCGGCGTGTTCTTCGTCGGCCGGAAGGGAAGCGCGCGCCGGGAGTAGGTCCGCCATTCGTTGACGCCGCCGGCCTTGAGCTGGCCGCGATAGACGTACTTGGCGATGATCGACTCGAAGCCGCGTACGTTCTCGCGCGGCTTGCCGGCCTTCTTCTCGCGGAAATACTCCTGAAACGCCTTGGCGTCCGCACCGAAGGAAGTGTCCGGCTTCTCAGGATAGCCGACGAGCCAGGTCATGATTTCCGCCCCCTTTACGTCGAGACTGAGCCAGTAGGCCTTGTCCTTCTCGACGGGAATCGGATCGCTCCAGAACCAGACGCCGTCCAGACCGGCGAGCGTGTCGTACTGCGGAGGAGTCGTCGGCAGCTTCTTCGGCGCGTCCTTGGCGGTAGAACCGTTGGCGATCTTGACCCACCAGTCGTACGCCTGCGACTGCAGAATATCGGTATCGAACTTGACCACCTTGCCACGTTTGCCGTCGGGATCCTTGACCCAGAAAGTTGTCAGGCCATCGACTTTTTGCCATCCCGTCGGCGTGTCCGTGCCGGCCTCGAAGTCGCCATTGGCGATGAGGTTCTTCGCGCCGGGTTTCTCGACCGGCATCTTTTCCGGAGGCGCGGGAGCGGCGAGGAGGCTGAATCCGCTCAGGACCGCAATGAGGAGCAAGAACAGGGAGCGCATCGGACACCTCTTCAGTTCCGGGATCATGGGTTCTTCGCGATGGCCGCATTCGAGAGATCGCCGACCACTTTGCGAAGGAGGGTCCACGTCTCCCGATGGTCATTGTCGGGAATGTCGAGCCACTCGCCATCCTTGGAGCGGGCGGACTGTCCCGCATTCCCCTCAGAGATCCTGTTCGCCACTCCCCGATTGTGCGCCAGCACATCGCGTGAGGCCGCTTGTACATGACCTCGTTGAGTTTCTTATAACAACAATCAGGGTGGACTCAGCGAAAAGCGAAACGGGTTCGCACGGTCTCTCGCGAGAAACCGCCGGTCCAGCCGCTGCACCTGAATGGGGCGACTGACGGCTTTTCCACAGATGGTACTCATCACCAGGGCGAGCCTGGGCTGTCGAACCTTTGGCTCCTGCCGCTCATTGTTTTTCATGCTGCAACCTTGTCTGATGGGGGTGGTCGGCAAGCCGGTTGATGCTCTTCCGCCGTCTTGCCTTCCTCGCTCCCAGCCGGTTGCACCACCTTCTCC